>JAZUGM010000164.1:0-7946 GCA_045641205.1 Thermoguttaceae bacterium | reverse complement strand
CGAGCGGTTCGGCGCGGATCGACCGTTTCGCGTAATTTAGCAAAGTCGGATCGAAATTGCGCCGCCGAAATCCAAAAAGGCTGACCCGTCGGGTAGAAAAAGAACCAGAATTGGAACGCGTTTTGTATTTCCTTCGCGCTACTCAACGCGTTGTACATTTCCATCCACGTTATCGGCGCGGAACCGAGTCCGTGAATCATTACGACCGGGATTTTATTGGGATCGTAGGGCTCGAACATATAGAGCCCTTGGAGCGAGCGCTCGACGGTCGTCGAAGACTTCCACGTCGTTTGAAGCAATTCCGGCTTAAACAATCCTTGTTTGGCAAGCGAGGATATTTCGTCGACGTTTGAGGAAAGATACGAGACGAGGGGCGTCGTCAAGTCGGCGCATAAGGGAACTTCGCGCCCGTCGACAATAATCGAAGCCGCGCTTATGGAATCGTAAATTTCTAAGAACGCGATCGGCTCGGTCGACGGAAATTCCCGATCTCTAGCGTTGGGATCGAGGGGCGGAAGGGCGCCAAGGGGCGCTTCGGGATTTGGTCGTATGATCGCAGTCGCGGGAAAACGTATTCCTTCGGAATAATAGGCTTCTTCGGGTCGGTTAATCGAGGCGTCCGCGCTTCGATACGCGACTAGCGGCGTTCCTATCCCGTTGCGACGACAAACGTAGTCTAATTTCTCGACTTTCACGCTCGAAGCAAGTTGAAACGCGCCAAGTTCTTCGGGCTTCCAACTTCCAAACCGCGCTATGTTTTTAAGAAGCAAGTTTTTAGGTTCGCAATGCAACTCGATCGTTTGTCCGTTGCGAAAAGACAGAATTTCCTCTTTAGAGACGTCGCGCAACACGAGACCTAAGAGTCGCTCGCAGGCGTCGTCGTAAATTTTCATCACTTCAAAATCTGAAGCGCTGAAGATCGACGCGTCGCGTTGAGAGCGCAAGGACGCGTCAAAAAGCACGCGCCACGCGTACAACGCGACCGACGCGTAACAGCCCAGCGCGCGTCTAGGGCGGAACGTCTCTTGACGTCGCGCTTCCGCGTAAGACGCTTCGACGTACGCGCAGATCAAATCGCGCGTCGGAGTTTTTTCGACTTGCGCGAGTATTTCGTCGATTTGAGTCGAATTTGGACGCGAGGAGAGATTATACGCTTTGAGCGTTTGCGCGGCGCTTTGACTAAGCCCTAAAATAGGAAAGTTGAACCCGTCGGCCGACGCGACGCGCGACGTTCCTAAAAAGACGCAAAACGAGACGCAAACGATCAGAAAAGACGCGCGGAGGACGCAATTCGACAAAAGAAACGATTTGCCAAATCGATCGCGCATATCTCCAAACCTCCTTGTTTTAACAGTTTGGCGCGTTATTTTACGTCGCTTTCGTCACTTTTCTTCGGAAACGAGCAGGCGCTTCATTTCGCTCAAATAGGCGGCGATCAAGACGGGCTTAACGTCGACCCAATTTTCAATGCGACGCGTCAAAATCGCGACTTTAAGCGACTCGAACGCTTCCGCAAGATCGCTTGGAAGAGGCTCCAGCGCTCCGATGGCGTCCAAGACTTCGGCGGTTGTGAAACGACTCGCGCCCGCGCCCGGCTCCGTCTCCCACGGTTCCGTTTCGCCGCCGTACTCGCCGAGCGGATCGTCGCCGTCTTGCGCTTTTTTCGCGCTCTTTTTTTTCTTTTTTTTGTCGTCGTCTCCTCCCTCGATAGACGCGCTTGTCGGCGTGATCGGCTCGTCGTAATCGGAAATTTCGGGCGCGGCGATCTCCGCGTCGGAATCGTTGCGCGGATTGACGTCGGCGTCTATTTCTTCGACGACGATATCCGATTCTTTCGGCTTACGACTCGGCGGGGCTCCGTTCTTTTCCCAGCGCGCGACGCGCGTTTGGGCGACGGACCATTTTTCGAGCGAGGCTTTTTGCAACCATTCTTCGGCGTCGTCCCAATCGAGCGCCGCTTGATAATGGCTCCAGAAAAGATTGGGTAGGGGATTCTTTTCGACCTCTTCGCCAAAACGTTCGTAGACGCGTCGCAGTCTTCCGACGTGTTGCGGGGAGACTCCGCCGATTCGCTGAGAAATTGCTTCGTCGGAATAAATCCGGCGCGGAAGCCCCGCTTCCGTCAATTTTACGCGCCATTCGTGAACGACTTTGCCCTTTTCCCAATTCGTTCGACTGACGAGCAAGTTCCACGATCCGACGAATTCGGAAGCGATTTCGTCGATTAAAATTTCTTTTTCCGGCGTAACGGGCTCGTCTTCCGGATCGGCAAACTGGTTTAATTCGTCGAAACCTTTCGGCTCGCCTTCCGACGCGCCCGAATCTTCCCAAGGCGCGACAAACGCGTTGGAGGTTGGCATTGCGACTTTTCCTTTTCTTGCGTTTTTTCGAATGTTTTTCGTCGCCAAGCGACGTCCTTTGCTTCTCTTGAAGAATAGCGATTTTAACGAAAAAACGCAAGAGCGAACGACGACGCGCGCTAAACGATCACAGTTGAACGACGCGAATGTTCGGGTCGAGTCTGTCTTGCAAGACCGTCGCGACGAGCAGTTCCAGCGTTTGGGACGCCGAATCGCAGTTTTCGCACGCGCCGTTTAATTCGACGTAGACGAGATTGTCTTTGACGTCGACGATCTCCAAGTCGCCGCCGTCCCGTTGCAAGACGGGTCTGATTTCTTCGTCGATCGTTTTTTCGATTAACTTCGCCCTTTGGTAAGGGGACGCCTTGGCGAATTCTTCGGGCGTCGCGCTTGAACCGCTCTTCCGCGCGAAAGTCGGATTCTGTTTAACTTCCCCGGTCGCGGACGTCGAGACGGTCGCCAAGGGAATAAAACTGGAATTTTCGACGGGGCGCGCGTTCGACGCCTCGACCGTTTGAGCGTTGGTCGCGCAACTTGCGAATTCGGAATTCGACGCGTTCGACGCAAGTTCGCAACTAGACGGATTCGCGTTCCAAATTTCGTTGATTACGTCTTGAATCTCGCCGCGACAGGTTCCGCAAGCGCCGCCCGCTTTAATCGCGCCCGTTACCTCGTCGACCGTTTTCAAATTTAACTCGCGAATCTTGCGTCGCAAGTAGGGCTCCGTGATTCCAAAACATTTGCAGACGAGTCGACCTTCGTTTTCGTCGGCGTTGAGTCGCTTGATTCCGAGCTTCTCCATATCGACGCCGCGTTTGGACGCCCAGTCGAAGACGGCCGCTTCGAGCGCTTCGGCGCCCATTACGGAACAGTGAATCTTTTGCGTCGGCAACCCTTCGAGAAATTCTACAATGTCTTGATTTGTAATCTTCAACGCTTCTATGGGCGTCGTTCGTCTGTCTTCGATAATCCTGCAAAGCGCCTCCGACGCGGCGATCGCCGACGTGCAGCCGAAGGTCAAGAACTTGGCCTCGACGATTTTGTCTTGGAGCGGATCGTCCGCGTCGCGCTCGACGCGAAACGTGAATTTCAGCGCGTCTCCGCAAGCGACGGAACCGTGTTCGCCCACGCCGTCGGGATTCGCTATTTCGCCGACGTGCGTTCCCGTCTTGCCTTGCACGGCGTCCATAAACAATTGTTTGGTTTTTTCACTGTATTGCCAACCCATGTCGTCGCTCCCTTTTTTCTAACGACGTTCTTTTCGTCTCGCGTCGACTGTTCGACCGTTCGAAAAAGAAGACGCCGATTCTATTATATTCCCTTTTTTTTTTTCGTCGCGCCGCAGAAAAAATTTTGTTGAAAATTTTGGGAGTTTTGAAACGCCGACGGTCGTCTAAACATTCGGCGCCTATTTACGACCTTCGCTTTTTTATTACAATAAGTCTACCCTGTAAAGTATGGCGCGCGTTCTTTTCAGTTGGACGACGCGACGCCTATTAGCGAACAACTGTTAGGAGTTAGGAATGTTAAAGTTTTCCAGTTATAAGCGGGGGGGGGGCAATAACGGTTTTACCCTCGTCGAATTGTTGGTCGTCATTGCGATTATCGGCATTTTGATCGGGCTCCTTCTTCCGGCGGTTCAAGCCGCTCGCGAGGCCGCGCGTCGTATGCAATGCACCAACCAAATTAAACAAATTGGTCTTGCGCTTCAAAACTACAACGACGCGAATCAAGCGTTGCCGACGATGGCGCCCTTCATCAACAGAGGCTGGGACAAGTACGCGCCTTTTAGCGTGACGATTTCTATTCTTCCGTATATTGAAGAAACCTCGCGTTACGACAAAATTATGCAACTGGACAGAGACGGCGTCGACACGTGGAGCGGCGGATTCTTTGCAAACGAAGTTTTCCAAGTCAAGCAACGCCTGACGACCGTTATTTGTCCGTCGGAACCGAACGGAACTATGCCCTCGACTCACGCCGACAACGCGCGCGTCAACTACGTTTACAGCCTCGGCGACGGAACGAGCAAATTGGACGCTCCGTACACTCACCCGAACTATATCAACGTTACGGCAAAGAAATGCCACACGCGAGGAATGTTCCACCAATATCACTGGAAGACCCTTGCCAGTTGCACCGACGGAACGTCCAACACCGCCGCCGTCAGCGAGACAGCAAGCGCGCCCGAAGGATATTATTCCGCCGCCGTCAAGGGCGGTTCCGCGACCGTCAGCGGGTTCTATACGGGCGACTTGGACTGCCATCCGGACGTCTGTATGAACAACGCGCGCAAAGCGGACGATCCTAATCAGCTCGTCACGACTTGCGACACGTGGCGCGGCAACTTCTATCAAGACGGTCGTCCGTGGAACGGTTTCCATACGGTTCTTCCCCCGAACGCGCCTAGTTGCCAAGCGGCGACCGGCGGATATTGGGGCGCGATTTATCCGGCAAACAGCTATCACTCCGGCGGCGTCAACGTCGGTCTACTCGACGGTTCCGTTCGTTTCGTTTCCGAAACTGTCGACTGCGGCGATTTGAGCGCGACCAGCACGCAATGCACGGGCAAGAGCCCCTACGGCGTCTGGGGCGCGATGGGCACTCCGGCCGGCGGCGAGACCGTCTCGATGTGATTTGGCGAGTCGGCGCTCCGTTCGTTTGACGCGCGCCGATTCCTCTTGAAAATTTTTCGCGAGAAGCGCGGTTCGAGCGTTTCTCGCGGCTTACGTTTAGACAGTGGTTTCGCATATTATGAAAAGAACGTTTGCTCTTTCTATTGTCGCCGCGCTTGCCTTTGTTGCCCTTGGCTGCGGTCAGAAAAAGCCGGACGGAATGCCGGATCTTGAGCCGACGACGATAAAAGTCGTTCAAGACGGGGCTCCTTGCCCGGACGCTCGCCTTAATTTGAAGGCGCTTGATTCCTCAAACAAATGGACCTGCGGCGGAACGACCGACGCGAACGGCGTCGCGACGGTCGTCACGCACGGACAGTACAAAGGCGTTCCGGTCGGCAAATACAAGGTTGCCGTCTCCAAGACGGTCGGGGAAGGCACGCCTCCGCCTCCGTCTCCTATCGACGAAGAGTCCGCGCGAGTTTATCGCGAATATCAAGAATCCGGCGCGACTTACGAAGAATTCGCAGTCGTCGACAAGCAGTATATGCTTATTGAAACGACGCCCTTGGAAGTCGAGGTCGTCAAAGGTAAGAACGAGCTGACCGTCGACGTCGGCGCCTCCGTTCACGACCCGCTCGATTCCGGGCACGGCGTTTTATAGTTCGAACTAACTACGTCGAAAATCGTTGAAGTTTTATATAACGGCGGTCTCGTTTTTCGAGGTCGTCGTTTTTTATTTGAACGCGGCGCCGTTTGCAAAATCGACGTCGGCGCTATAATAACGGAGATTTATTTACGTCGCGACGCGACAACACCCAACGAAGACGAAGGCGTTAGCCGTTAAAGGACACAGACGACTATGAGCGTGAAATTTGACGTCGTTAAGGAAATGACTTGGCGCGGTCTGCTCAATCAGACGACCGACGAAAAAATCGGCGATTTATTAATGGAAAAACCGCGCGCGGTCTACGGCGGATTCGACCCTACCGCCGATTCGTTGCACGTCGGGCACCTCGTTGCGATTATGAATTTGCGACGCTTCCAAAAAGCGGGGCACCGTCCTATCGCGCTCGTCGGAGGCGCGACCGGTATGATCGGCGATCCGAGCGGCAAAAGCGACGAGCGCAAATTGCAGACGATCGAACAAGTGCGCCATAACGCCGAATGTATCAAGCGTCAACTCGCGCGTTTTATTAATTTTGACGATTCTGAAAACGGAGCCTTGTTGGTCAATAATTACGACTGGATCAAAGATTTCTCCTATTTGGAATTCTTGCGCGTTGTCGGAAAGATGTTCCCCGTCAACGTGATGATGACGAAAGACTCCGTAAAAAGCCGCCTCGCGTCCGACAACGGGCTGAGTTACACCGAATTTAGCTATATGTTGCTTCAGTCCTACGACTTCGTTCATCTTCACCGCGCTTACGGTTGCGAGATTCAAATCGGCGGCAGCGACCAGTGGGGCAACATCACGGCTGGAGTCGACTTGGCGCGACGTATGGACGGCGTTCAACTCTACGGACTGACTAGCAAATTGTTGCTCAAGAGCGACGGCAAAAAAATGGGCAAGTCTGAGTCGGGCGCGTTGTGGCTTGACGCCGAACGTACAAGTCCCTATCAGTTCTATCAATACTGGGTCAACGTCGACGACGCCGACGTCGAAAACGCGTTCCGATTCTTCACCGACCTGAACCAAGAAGAGGCGCTTGCGCTCATTGAAGAACATCGCGCGAATTTGGGCAAGCGAATTTTGCAAAAGCAAGTCGCCAAAGAGTTGACGTTGTTGGCGCACGGAGAAGAAGGACTTGCCGCCGCCGAAAAAGCGACCGCGATTTTCTTCGGAGCCGAAATCGAATCGCTTTCGGACGCCGAATTGACGTCGATTTTCGCCGACGTTCCAAGCAAAGAATTTTCGCGCGAACAACTCGACCATTGCGAAATCGGTTTGCTCGACGCGTTCGTCCTCTCCGGGCTGGCAAAGACGAAGAGCGACGCGCGACGCGCCGTTCAACAAGGGGGCGCCTACGTCAATAATCGCCAAATTACCGACTATAACTACGTGTTAAGCGCCGCAAATCTTGCAAGCGAGACCGTGATTATTTTGAGAAGCGGCAAGAAACGCTACGCGCTGTTAAAGTTTGTGTAATATGTCAGCTATTTGAAGTATAGGCGCGCGCGGTAAAAAACGGCGCGTTCGTATCGACGGCGTTAGTCGACGCGCGATAAGCCGCCCGTCTTTAGACGAGCGGATCGGCGCCAAAAAACGCTGATTTCAGTAAAAAATTTATGGTTCCGACGCGTTTTACAGAATATCGCTTTCGGCTTTTTCGTTCGGGGCGACGTTCGTTAGCGGTTCTTTCCGTTCGTATATAACGAGCGGCTTTTCGCGCGCCGCGGGTTTGTTGAATAATCCTTAAAAACCAGCGGACAATCCAATCATCATATTTAACACTACAACTTTAATTACGTTTCGGCAAATTTGATTTTCCCTAATCCTACTTTTACATTTTTCTCCAAAGGCAACTTTTAATCTATACTCCTTACCCTAGAAACTTTCCAGACGACTATGCGAGTTCAAAGGGATTTTTCCGTCTTTAGGGTGGAAGAACTCAAAGGCGAGGAGTATAAAACGCCGATAAGCCAACTCTCGTAGGCGTATTGGATTCTTTCGCCGAATCGACCAAGACGTTGCAAATAACGATAAAACTTACGGTAACGTTTCTTTTCGTTAGAGTTGAGTATCCAAGACGAAACGGTTCCGCAAACGGTTAGGGCGGAGAAAAAAATCTCGACAAACCAGAAACGCAACCCCTTGTTAATGACGTTTTGGATCGTTATAATAAAAGCTTGTGGAACGGAAGTTTCGCGCATTTGGGACTCGCTAGGTTTGTAAGTTTTGTTTGGTTTACGTTTGCTTACAATACCAAACGAGTCCTTTTTTGTATACGTCAACTTAGGTGGATTTTCT
>JAZUGM010000163.1:0-2901 GCA_045641205.1 Thermoguttaceae bacterium | reverse complement strand
TTGCTCGAATCGCAAGCGTCGATTTTGACGATCGTCGGCAAGGCGTCCGCTTTCCAAGCGCGCGAAGTTCTTTGCGTCTCTTTGGAAGACAACCTTGAAATGATCGACGAAACGATTCGTTTTCTCGTTTCGTCGGGCAAGCGGGTCTTTTTCGACGCCGAACATTTCTTCGACGGCGTTAAGGACGACGAAAAATACGCTTTGGAAACGCTCCGCGTCGCGGGGTTAGCGGGCGCGGAGAAGGTCGTCTTGTGCGACACTAACGGCGGATCGACGCCCGAAGAGATCGCGTCAGGAACGCGCGCGTCCGTCGACGCCCTTGCGCGAATAGAGGCTCGACGCGTCGACGTGGGAATCCACGCGCATAACGACTGCGGGCTGGCCGTCGCGAATACTTTGGCGGCGGTCGACGCGGGCGCGACGCTCGTTCAAGGCGCGATCAACGGACTTGGCGAACGTTGCGGAAACGCCGACTTGCTCGTCGTCGCCGCGAATCTTGCGCTTAAAAAGGGCGGAAAATACGAAGTTCTCAAGCCGGGTTCTATTGAAAGACTGACCGAATTTTCGCGATTTATGTACGAATTGGCGAACGTGAACCCAAACGACGCTCAGCCGTTCGTCGGAAAGAGCGCCTTCGCGCATAAGGGCGGAATGCACGTCAGCGGAATCAATCGCAATTCGTCTTCATACGAACATATCGCGCCGAGCGCCGTTGGAAACGAACGGCGAATTCTTGTGAGCGAGCTTTCGGGCAAGTCGAACATCGTCGCGTGCGCTAAGAAATACCGACTCGAGGAAGACGGCGCGCTCGATCAAGAGACGATCGCCAAAATTCTCGACGTTTTGACGCGAAAAGAAAGTCAAGGTTACCAGTACGAAGCGGCGGACGGCTCTTTCAAGTTGCTTGTGCGCAAGGTGAAAGGCGAATTTCGACCTAGTTTCAAAAGACTTAACTATGCGACGAGCGTCGAAGTTTTCGACGTCAACGATTCGCTGACTACGAAGTCGACCGTCGCGACCGTCAAACTGCGAGTCGGGCGACGCGGCGAAATTAGGCACGAAGTCGCCGAAGGCGACGGTCCCGTCGACGCGCTCAACAACGCGTTAAGAAAAGCCTTGCAACCGATTTATCCCGAACTTGCCGAGATGAAGTTGGTCGATTACAAAGTCCGCGTGTTAAATTCCGACGCCGCGACCGCCGCGACGACGCGAGTTATTATCGACAGTAAGGACGGCGACGAGCGTTGGGGAACGGTCGGCGTAAGCGAAAACGTCGTCGAGGCCTCTTGGATCGCCCTTTGCGACAGTATCGAATACAAATTGTCGAAATCGTTGGGCGTTAAGGGCGCGTGATTGGGCGATAAAGCAAAGCGCGAACGACTATAAATAGCCTCGTTCGCGCTTTTTTACTATCTTCTTTTCTTACTCAAATCTTCATTCAAACGAAACGTCTTCGGTAAATTCTTTACCGATTTGAACGTTTGGCGAATTTTCGTCGATTTTTTCACCGAAATATTCGATGTTCTTGAGCTTCAGACCTTTGACGTAGCTCTTTTCGGACAAGCCTTTAATGTGAATAAGTCCATTGAAGCCTTTCTTTTCGCCGTAAATTGTGAAGTTGCTGAGCGAACAGTTTTCTAATTTACCCGGCGTCGGGTTCTTATATTCGCCGTAGGTGCAACTCATTGGCTTCGCGGAAAGTAAAATCGCGTCGATACCGTCCGCTCGCACTCTAATATTGTCAAAACGGCAGTCGCTCATCATTACTTCTTGGTTCGGTTGCAACCATATGACGGCGTTTGACCAATATTCTTCCGGATCTCTATAATTGACGCTGTAGTGTAAGACGTCGATATTTTTGGCGGTAATATTTTTAAAATAGTCGGCGACGCATTCGTATCCAATACGGAAAATATTGGCGCGATCCGTCCAGAAAACGCAATCTTCGACGGCGATGTTTTCGCACGGGAAACAGCCGTCGTATTCGCCCTTGACGGCGATCGAATCGTCTTGACTGCGCAGGAAACAATTTTTGACGACGACGTTTCGCGTGTTGCAAAGGTCGACCGCGTCGTCGTTAATCATATTGGAAGCGACGATGCGCAAACCGTCGATCGTAACGTTTTGGCTGTTCCAGAACGTGCAAGTCCAACTCCACGGCGAACGAATAATAATATCGCGAACCGTTATGTTTTCGCTATCCACGAATTGGACGCTATAGCCCATCGGTCCTTGAAAACGTTTCCAAATATCGCCCGCAAGAACGCCGCGACCGCGAATCGTCATATTTTTACCGACCGCTTTGACGCCTCCGTAAACGACTGCGCCGGGCGCGATATAGAGCGTTTGATTGTCGGTCAAATCGATTTGTCCCGGCTTATGAACGCCCGGTCCGAAATAGACGACGTTCTCGTCTCCTTCGTTGGGTGCGTCTGTCTCCGGCTCGAGTCCGAAAAGAATCAGAGGCTTAACGCGTCCGTTCGGTTCGATCGAGATTTGAAAGGGCTTGTCGGCTTCGAGCGTCAACGTTTTTTCCGTTTGTTCGAGCGTTTTGACGCCGAAACGTTCCGGCGCGATTTGCGCTTTCGAGAGATTGAAGGGCGCCGCGATTTCGATCTTCACGGTTCCCTTAAAATCGAACGACGCGAAATAATATTCGCCGCTGCCTTCCTCTTGATCGGGCGCGCGATAAACGTCGACTTTTTGCCCGTCGACTTTAATTGAATAGGCGTTTTCAATTCCTTCGCCTTCGGGCGCGGGGTAAGTCCATACTTCGCCCGCGCGCGCGTTTGCGGCGGCAAAGACGACAGGCGCCGCGAAGATCGACGCCGAGAAAAAACGATTTGACATCTTTGTTCCTTTGCTAGTTTTTGATGAAAATTACCTTGGACGACGGCTTTG
>JAZUGM010000162.1:0-17824 GCA_045641205.1 Thermoguttaceae bacterium | reverse complement strand
AACGCGTCAAACGTCTCCGCGTTCCCCCTCAAAAATACGGGAACGCAAGACTCAAAATCAACGTTCGCGGAAAACAATACGTCCGCGATCCATATCGTAAGGACTGATTTCTACGGCGACGCGATCGCCCGGAACAACGCGAATACGGAATTTACGCATCTTGCCGGCAAGACGACAAAGAATATAGTGATCCATATCGTCGATTTTGACGCGGAACGCGCCGCGAACTTCTTCCGTAACGACGCCGGAGAGCTGGATAGCTTCTTCCTTCGTCTTTTGTTCTCTCATCTCGCTCAAAATATGCTCCTTTTTTCGGACTAGACGCGATCGTCGCGCGACGCGGCAAAGTCGAGGCTTCAAACGCGCGCTCGAAAACGCGCGTCCTTCCAATAATAACAAAACTACTTTATTATATAAGTTAGTTTTCATCACGCAAGGTCTAAATCGTAATAAAAGAACAATCTGAAGTTTGCCGTTCCGATTTAAGGGATAAAAATTTCTTCCGACGGCGCGACGTTTAACCCAAATAAAGTCCGCCGCGCAAGCAAAGCCCCTCTTTTCGAGGAACGTGGAAAAAGTATAATAACGAAATCGGCGCTTGTAAGTTTGGCGTCGACGTCGCGCGCAAGAAAGAAGGTCAAAAATGGAGCGAACGCCCTATCAAGACAAGATCGTTAAGCGTTATTACGAGCATAAGCCGGAAATAATGCGTCAGAAGTTAGGCGAGTTGACGACCGAGTTGTACTTGGCGGAAACTCCTAAAAAAAGGGAGCAGTTGTGGAAGCGAGTCGCGTTGGCTTTGAAGAACGTCAATATTCACGACGACGTTGTCAACGCGCTAATTGCTAAAGACGATCCTGCGGCGTTAGCTGGTTTCATCGAAAGAGTATTGGGAAAATTCTAATATGAACGCCGAATTTATTTCAAGCGACGACGTTGTCGAGCGTTTCGACGCGTCCGACGACGACCAAAAAGCGGATTTTCAAATCGATCAACCGCGCATAGCGCGCGCTGTTCGAGAAATCCTATGCGCGATCGGCGAAGACCCGGAACGCGAAGGACTATTGGAAACGCCCCAACGCGTCGCGCGAATGTACGCCGAGATGTTCCAAGGGCTGGGACAAGATCCCGCGCGACATCTTCGTAAATTCTTCACGGAACAGTACGACTCGATGGTCGTCGTTCGGGACGTTGATTTTCATTCGATGTGCGAACATCACTTGTTGCCTTTTATCGGCAAAGTTCACATCGGGTATATTCCGCAAGGTCGAGTCGTCGGGTTGAGCAAACTGGCTCGCGTCGTAGAGACGGTTTCGCGGCGTCCCCAACTTCAGGAACGTATGACGGAAACGATCGCCGAACTCTTGATGAACGAATTAAACGCGTTGGGCGTAGGCGTCGTTGTCGAGGCGACTCACTCTTGTATGACGTTGCGCGGAATTCGCAAACCGGGTTCCTATTGCGTCACGTCCGCAATGAAAGGCACGTTCCGCTCAAATGCGAAAACACGCGCCGAATTTCTCAAATTGGCGTTAAAGAAGTAAAAGAATAAGCGTCGTCGACGTAACGTAGTTTGTTTTGACGTCGGAACCGCCGACGTCGCAATTCAAAGGAAATTTTGATGACTCCCTCGCGCGGCGCGGATTCCGTTCAAACAGTCCCTTTCAATTTGTCTTCCGTTTACGCTCCAATCAAGCAAGAAATGGAAGCGACAACGGCGCTTCTAAAGGAGCGTTTGCGTCACGACGACGCGACGTTCGACGGATACCTCGAGTATTCGTTCCGTCTTGGCGGCAAGCGTCTTCGTCCCGCGTTGGCGTTGTTGTGCGGAAAGGCGGCGGGTAAAATCGACCGTCGTTGTATGCTAGTCGCCGCCGCGCTCGAAATGATCCACACGGGCTCGCTTGTTCACGACGATATTCTCGACGGCGCCAAATTCCGACGCGGACTTGAAACAATCAACGTCAAGTGGGATTCTCAGCGCGCCGTGTTAATTGGCGATCTGCTCATTACGCGCGCGTTCGACCTAATTTGCGAATGCGAAGATTTGGAAATTTTTCGTAAAACGTCGTCGTGTTGTCAAGCGACGGTCGAAGGCGAGTTATTCCAAACGGAAGCGATCGGTTCCTTTGAATTGTCGGTCGACGATTATCGCAAAATCGTCGGCGGAAAAACGGCTTCTTTGCTCGAATGCGCGACTTGGCAAGGCGCTTATTTGGGAGGCGCTAGAGGCGACGAATTGGAATCTTTCGGTCGTTTCGGACGCAACCTTGGAATCGCCTTTCAAATTGTCGACGACTTGCTCGATTTAGTCGGCGACGAAACGACGACGGGCAAGACGTTGGGAACCGATTTGGCGAACAAAAAAGAAACGTTGCCGTTAATCCTGCATTTCCAGCGCGTTTCAAAGGAAGAAAGAAACGCGCTTCTAGTTCGCTTAAACGCCGGGGTCGAAGCGGAAGAACGCGCGAAAATCGCCGACGAATTGAAGCGATCAGGCGCGCTCGACTCCGCAAAAAAAGTCGCCGACGACCTAATCGACGAAACTTTAGAGATCGTCAAAGAATTGCGTGAGCGAGCGTCGGAAGCAAAACGCGAAGAAGCCTTAGCGGCGTTCGATTCGTTGGAATCGTTGGCGCGATTTGTCGTCAAACGCGACAAGTAACTTAGCAAAAAGCGTCTTTCGTAGCGAGCATCGGACGCTTTTTGGATTATGTCCTCTTGTGGACGCGCGATATTTTCTTTCTCCAATTCTCTTGAACAGCCGCCTTGGCAGTACAAAATCTAACGCAAAGACGGCGTAAAATCGCGTCGACGGCGCTTTTTAGCGAAAGGAAAAACGATGAAAAAAGCCGAATATAAAACGTTGCGATCAGAAATAGCGGGCGTCCCCGTCGCGAAATTAGCGACTGAATTTGGCGGCGTTCCACTGTATGTTTACGACGTCGCTAAAATCAAGCGTCGTATCGACGATTTAAAATCCTTCGGCACGATTCGATACGCGCAAAAAGCGTGTTCAAACGTCGCAATTTTGAAATTGATGCGCGCGCAGGGCGTCAAAGTCGACGCGGTTAGCGCGGCGGAAGTTAAACGCGCCTTGACTGCGGGTTATACGCCCGAAGAAATCGCCTATACCGCCGACGTGTTCGACGACGACGCGCTAGACGTCGTTACCGGCGAAGGGAGCGGCTGTATTGTCAACGTCGGCTCGCCCGATATGATTTATCAACTCGGTTGCCGTCTAGGAGACGACGCGAAAGGACGAGAATTGACGATGCGCGTCAATCCCGGTTTCGGACACGGGCATAGCCAAAAAACGAACACGGGCGGCAATCTTTCAAAACACGGCGTCTGGTACGCTCAAATCCATAGTTGCGTACAAACTGCCGAGCATTTCGGAATGGATATTACCGGCTTGCACTTCCATATCGGTTCAGGAACCGATTTTGAACATTTGGCGACGGTTTGCGATATGGCGGAACGAGTCGCGACGGCGATCGGCTCGCGTATTAAATCGATAAGTTGCGGCGGCGGTCTTCCTATTCCTTATCGTTCGGGCGAAGAATTTATCGACTTGCAAAAATACGCCGATCTTTGGCATACGACGATCGCTAATCTTGAGGCGAAGTTCGGTCGTAAAATCGAACTTGAAATCGAGCCGGGACGATACCTCGTCGCCGAAAGCGGATATCTAATTACGCAAATACGCGCCGTTAAAAAGCAAGACGAGAATATCTTCTATTTAGTCGACGCCGGATTCACGCATTTGGCTAGACCGATTATGTATGGCAGTTATCATCCGATTTCGATCGCGCGCAATCCTCAAAACGGCGCCGCGCCCGAGGGAACGCAAGACGTCGTGGTCGGCGGTCCGTTGTGCGAATCGGGGGACGTCTTTACGCAAGCGGAAGGCGGATTCGTTGAAAAAAGAACGTTGCCGATCGCCAACGTCGGAGATTATCTCGTACTTGAAGTCGCGGGCGCTTACGGCGCCGTTATGGGATCGAACTACAACTCCAAATTACTCGCGCCGGAAGTCTTAATTGAAAACGGCGCGCCTCGACTTATTCGGCGTAAACAATCGTTCGAACAGCTGATTGAAAACGAGATTTTTTAGCGGGACGTCGTTTTCAAAAACAATAGAAGGACTCGTAAGTCTTGAAAGTTTTTCAACAGCTTTTTGATACCGAACGAGTCCTTTGTTGCGCGTTCAACTTGCAGTGTTGTTGCGTTGCAAACAACAAAAAGCATAGAATTTTGCGTTCTTCTATTTGTTTCGCCATTTTGCAGAGGACGTTTCGAACGCGATTAATCCCAACAAAGCGACAAATCGCGTCAATCTCCCCAAACAACGCGGTCCAATACAATCAAACGATCAGAGGCAACATTCGTGTAGCCTCTTCGTAACGTTCTAGGAAGTTCGCGCGTTTACGAGTCCTTCCTAATACAAAACGTGCGGCGTCTCAAAATTAAGCGCGACGGAATAGGCGCGTTATCCCACCGAAGACGCTTTCAAAGAACGCATACAAAAGTCGTTCGCATAGTGATCGCGTTTAAGTCGACTTTAAAATCTCAACGGTCGTTCTATGAATCAAAGCGCTTACGATTTAAACGATGAAAACAAACTTACGCCGTCTGTCTCTTGACTACGCGCCGATTCTTAGGTTTAACTTGCGTAAACTTCTCAGCGAAATTTTCGACGTCCAATAACGACGGCGCCGTCAAAACAAATTGACGAATTTGTTCCAAGACTTTAAGATCGTTGAGTTTCGACAGTAGCGGAGTCAAGCGATCAGAAGGTTCTGAAAAGCGCAAAGCGGCGACCGTTTGGATCGTCTCGATCTTTCCCTCGATCTTTCCCTCGATCTTCCCTTCGTCCTTGAATAAATCTAAAAAAGTCTTCATTCTCGCTCTTACCCTTTTGTTGTCGACGCTTTGGGTTAGCGCCACGATCTTTTCTTTGCTCATTGGCAAGTCGGACGCCAAAGTCACGTAATTCATACAAGCGGCGAAAAGTTCGTCTTCTTCTTCCGTCCAATCTTCGATCTGCCCTAACGCGCTAAACAGCGTCTCATATGATCCGTCCAATTGTTTTAAACTAGCACGCGCCATTATTTCAGGCATTACGCGCAAAAAGTCCTTTTTACTCAATTTGTCTTCTAGGAACATACGAGTCAAATTGACGCAAAGAGGTCGGAATCTAATTTGCGCTTCACGTAATTTCTCGACCCGCAACAATTCGGGAAGAGGAAAACAACTCTCCCAAGAAGGCGCCTCAAACGTGGGATCGGAACCAGTGTAAAACAAAACGACAAGAGGTTGATAAACTATTTTTTCATTTGGCGTTTTTTTCAGTTGTTCTTCAATTTCGAGCGCGGCGTATTTCAGCGTCTGAGCGACGGTCTTACGATCGACCAACGAACCGCTTTGCGCCTTGTGTTCCACGACTAGTTTTAACGCCACGCGCGCGTCTTCGCCCTTGCATCTGACAAGAAAAATTAAATCGGCAATATGTTTGTTAAGGCGTTTGTCGTAATAATCGCTCGAAAGAATCTTAATGTTGCTCGGATCGCTCAAATCAAGAGCGGCAAGTAATTCTTCAGGCAAATACGCGTTTAAAAAGCGAGCGGCAAACATAGGAATTTTCAACATAAAGTGGAAAAAGGAATCGTGAACGGAACCGCCTTTTTTAAACGCGGCGCTTGCGCGCTCAAAAATTTCCTGATTTAAATCCTTTACTCTTCGTTCGGCGTCCAAAGCGGTGCGAACGCGAGAACTCTCGTTCAATCTTTTCTCTTCCCGTTTTGTTTTTTTAGCGCTCATAATTCTTATGCCATAAGTCGAAATACAGGCGATTACAAACGACGAGCAAATTATAGTTCCAAACGACGCAGAAATCAAGAGCCTTCTCGAAAGCTATCCCCAACGTCCATCCAATTACTCAAAAGTTCAATCATAAATTCCACGAAACGGGGACTACGCTTCGACTTCGTCCTCATATAAACCTAATGTTTATTCAGGTAGTTTCGACTCGACGTCAATTTTTCGCAACGCCAAATCCAGTAAAATTCTTTTAACGTCTTCGGCTAATTTTTGGTCGTCGATTTTTTGAACGGCGGCGCGAAAAGCGTCTTGCGCGGCTTCTCTCTTGCCTAGTTGCAAATACAACTTACCCGATTCGACCAGAAGAATCGGATCGTCGGGCTTGTCTTTCAGCGCGCCTTGAAAAGCGGCTAGGGCGTCGTCCAATTCGTTGAGCGCGACAAACGTTTTTCCAAGTTCGATTCGCGCGTCGACAAAATTCTCGTCTAGTTCAAGCGTCGCGTAAAAACGTTCGCGCGCAGCAGAATAATCCCCGAGTAAAAACAAGACTTTTCCTAATCGAAAACAGACGCCGGGTTCCAGACCTCCGAGAAAAGACGCCGAACGATAAACGCGCGCCGCTTCTTCCCAGTACCCGTCGCGTTCAAGTTTCCAAGCCTCCTCGCAAATTTCAACGACGCTTCGTTTAGCCGCTTGACGCCAAAGCGCGCGCGACTCGTTTGAAAGAACGAAGGAAGGCGCGTTCGATTCCGAGTCCAAATCAAAAACGTCGGAAACGCGCGACGGCGACTCGATCGCCCCGCTTCCGCCTTGGAACAACGAAAGAAACGCAGGCGCGCCAGACTTGTCCGTCGCGTCGGCGTTCCACGCGGCGAGTCGTTCCGCCAACGCGATTTGTTCTTCGACGGGCGAAAGATTTAGCGGCGCCGACGGTTTTTCAAAAGAACCGTCCGTTGGAAAAGCCGCAAAGTCAAAACGGCGTTGACCGCGCCAATCGACGGGTTCGTCCTCGCGTAAAAAGAGCAATTCGCGTCCGTCGGTCGACGTCGTTGTTTTTAGGATAATCAGTCCAACTTCTTGGGGCGCGTCGGGAAACTTCGCAAAGGACGCCAAGCGCTTGGCAATAAAATCTTCCGAAAGACCTGCGGAGCAAAGAAAAGCAAGTCTTTTTGCAACAATTACTTCGCGCGAAGAAAAGACGGGCAAGCGCGCGTCGTTGCGTCGACTCGTCAAAAATCCGCGTTTATTCCAACGTCTAATAGCAAGAATGGAAACGCCTGATAATTCGGCGACGGCGGCCGGAGTATATCCTTGTTCGCCGGTCGTCTGGTCGTCTGATCGGAGAGGTTCCAAAACGGCGAAGAGCGGTTCCTTTTCGTTTAAGACGTCGCGTTTTTTCTCTTCAGACTCCGCAAGACGACGGAAAAATTCCGTTTCCGCAAGCAACTCAAGGGCGCCTCGTTCAAACGCGTCGCGCGAATTAGAATCAAATTCCTCCGCGAGACGCGCGCGAGTCTGCGCCAACGACTCGCCTTCGCCCAAGACGACGATCGACGGCGCATTAAGTAGAGAAGACGCGATACGATAGCCGGACGCGCGCGCGACGCGCTCGGCGTCCTTACGAGAAGAACCGGCCAAACGACCATAAAAAAACACGCTCGCCCCGTTCATAGCAACTATGTTGATATAAGTATTTTTTTATTTTTAGGTTGACGCGATTAAATTTGTCGATAACATCAAAAAAAACAAGTTGCGTCGATTTCTCAACGATTTCGAAAAATTGTTGATTTTGTCGACTTTCAATCGAGCGCCTGATTCGCATCCGCTTTTAAATTATAGCGCGTTTGACGAAGCGTCGCGTTTGTTTTTTTAGATTTTTAAAAATTTTGTTAAAAAACTTGATTCTTGAAGACGGCTGCGCTACAATACGGCAAGCGCTGGCGCGTCGTTTGGGGTAGATAAATAGAATCGAGCGCGTTTTCTTGTCGACAAGGAATCGCGCGTTTGCGGCAAGAGCAAGCCGTTTGAGGAGACGTAATGGGAAAGCCGAATCAAGACTGGTCGGCGCGCGTCGAGGAATTGGCGCAAACTCGTTTAAGCGAGTGTTACCAGTGCGGAAAATGTACGGCGGGCTGTCCGCGCGCCGACGAAATGGATATGGCGCCGACGAGATTAATGCGCGCGGCGCAAATCGGCGAGGCGCTTGACGCCTCGCGCGCCGATTCGATCTGGCGTTGCGTTTCCTGTTTGACCTGTTCTGCGCGTTGTCCAAAGTCGGTCAACGTTTCGGGCGTAATCGACGCCTTGCGTCAAATCGCTTTTGAACAAAAGACGACGGCGCCCAGCGCTTTAAAGGTCGTCGAGTTTCACAAGGCGTTTTTGCGCAACGTTCGACGCAATGGACGAACAAACGAAACGGAACTGGGCGTCGATTTCGAAGCGCGTTATTTCTTCCGTCGTTTCGACGTAACAAACGCGTTGCAAACGGCGGCGCTTGGTCCCAAAATGCTGGCTCGAGGCAAGATGGGGTTCAAAATGGGGGCGCCCGTTAAAGACAAGGGACTTGTCAAGCGAATTTTTGATCGTTGCGGCGTCGAAATATAAGAAGCGTCGTTCGTTCCAACTCACGTAGCGTCGCGCGTTCGTCATACGCGTTACGAGCGGCGTTTTGAATCGGCGGATAGTCTGCGGGAAGGATTTTTTTGAGATGAACATCGGTTATTATCCCGGTTGCGCGTTACACGGATCGTCGCTCGATTACGAAAAGTCGGTTCGCGCTTGTATGAAGGCGTTGGACGTTCAGTTGGACGAATTGGAAGACTGGATTTGTTGCGGCGCCACGGCGGCGCATACGCTCAACCACAAGTTGGCGACGGCGTTGCCGGCAAGAAATTTGGGCATAGCCGAAAAAATGAAGCTGAACAAGCTCTTCGCGCCCTGTCCGATGTGTTCGATGGAGTTAAAAAAAGCAAGCGACGAACTCCAAGCAAGCGAACAGTTGCGTCAAGAAATGACGAAGATTGTCGAGACGTCCGTGAGCGGAGAAGTCGACGTTCTCAATTTGATTCAAGTTTTCCAAGCGGTGGGTTACGACGTTGTCGCGTCGCGCGCGAAGAAAAAGCTGGAAGAATTTAAACCGGCTTGTTACTACGGTTGTCTTCTCACGCGCCCGCCAAAAACGCTGAAATTTGACGATCCAGAAGACCCGACGTCGATGGAAGAACTTCTAAAAGCGCTTGGCGCCGCGCCCGTCGATTGGAATTGTAAAACGATTTGTTGCGGCGGCGGTCTAACTCTTTCCGATGAAAAGGGCGTTGCAAAATTAACTTGTCGCATCTTGCAAAACGCGCTTGATTCCGGCGCGAACTGCGTCGTCGTCGCGTGTCCGATGTGTCAAGTCAATTTGGATATGCGCCAAGCCGACGCGCGTAAACTAGGACTTTCCGCCGACGTTCCGATCTTCTATCTCTCGGACTTGGTAGGTTTTGCGCTTGGCGTTTCTTCAGGCGAGCTTGGCGTCGACAAACGATACGTAGCAGTTCCAAGCAATCTGCGTAAGTAAAATTAACGACGTCGTTATAAAGAGGTAAAAACAATGGATAGACGAGCTTTTTTACAGACGTCGGCTATCGGCGCCGTCGGCGCTATTCTTGGCGGTTCAAAACCTGTCGTTGAAGCTCAAGAGACGAAAGAGTCGGGCGCGCGACGAGGTAATTTGATCGCCGTGTCGAGCTACAGTTATTGGCATTTCGACGAGGACGTTTCCGCCCCTATGGATCAATGCCTACGCAAAGCGGCGGAAACGGGTTTCGACGCGTTCGAAGTTTTGGAACAACAACTTGATCGCGTCGATTTGCCCTACTTGCGTTCGTTGCGACGCGACGCGTTCAAATACGGAATTCCGCTTTGCAGTATGTCGACGCATCAAACGTTCGTCCGTCCCGACGCCGACGAACGCAAAAAGAACGTCGAAAAGACGAAACATAGTATCGACGTCGCCAACGAAATGGGTATTCCTACGTTGCGCGTCAATACGGGACGCTGGGATTCTTGGGGTTCTTTCGACGCTCTAATGGAGCATCGAGGAATCGAAGAGCCGTTGCCCGGTCACACGGACGACGAAGCGTTCGGCTGGTGTCTTTCCGCCTTTGAAGAAATTCTCCCTTATGCCGAGAGTAGCGGCGTTATGCTCTGCTTGGAAAACCATTGGGGCTTGGCGCGCACGTCTAAAGGAATGCTCAAGTTAATCAAAGCCGTCGACTCTCCTTGGTTCGGCTGTATGCTCGATACGGGCAATTTCCTTGACGACACTATGGAACAAATCGAGGAAGTTCTTCCTTACGCGACTTTCGTACAGGCAAAGACCTATTTCGGCGGAGGCGTTTGGTACGAGTTGCCTCTCGACTACAAAAAAATTGGCGAGCTTTTCCGCAAATATAATTATCGCGGCTATGTTTCCCTCGAATTTGAAGGAAAAGAAAGCCCCGATACCGCCGTTCCAAAAAGTTTGGCTCTGTTGCGCGAGAATTTGTATTTTTGAATCGACGCGACGTTGTAGCGCGAGCGTTTCGCGCGTTATTGCGAGAAGAAAAATGAAACGTTTAAACGTTATATTTGCGTCGGCGCTTGTCGCGTTCCTTATCGTCGCGCCAAGTTTCGCGCAAGATTCGGTTAATACGACCGAATCCGACAAGACGACGCAAGTTTTCGAAAAAACGCTCGACGACGGAGGGCGCGTAGTCGTTAAGAAAGTCGGACAAGAAGCCGCGTTTGCAACTATTGAGCGAAACGGCGAGAAAATTGAAGTCGACGCTTTCGAGCCGCTCGAGCGAGTTCCAGAAAACGCAAGGGAGTTTGTGCGTGAAACGTGGGAAAAGTTGGGCGAATTTCCCAAAAAGACGATCAACGTTGAAATCGACGTAACGGAGGCGCCCGAAGTTGCGGAATGGGCGGAACGCGCAAAGAGCCGCGTTTTGTATTGGTATCCTAAAATCGTCGCGATGCTAGACGGCGAAGAAGCGGTCGACAAAATCCCGGACGATTTTACAATTCGGCTGATTTTCAAAAAATTTGACGGCGTCGCCTACGCATCGGGCCGATCGATTACCGTTTCGAGCGGTTATATTAAAAAGGCGCCGCGCGATTTTGGTCTTGTCGTTCACGAAACGACGCACGTCGCGCAAGCTTATCCGCGCGTCCGCGAAACGTGGGCAATGGAAGGCTTGACCGATTACATTCGATATTATATTACCGAAGCGCGTTCGAAGAACCATTGGCGAGTCGATCCTGAAAAGTCGAAATACACCGACAGTTACGGCGTAACCGCGACTTTTTACGATTGGATCGTCCGAAATCTCGACAAAGATTTTATTCAAAAGATTCATCGCGTCTTTAGATCGCGCGGGAGCGTCGAAGCGTTTTGCAAGGAAGAATACGACGCGACGCTTGGCGATTTGTGGGAACAATTCATTTCAAGTTTAAACCAATAAACGAGAAGATTAAATGGCGAAGATAGGCGTTTTTACTTGTTGGTGCGGCGAAAACATCGCCCGAAACGTCGACGTCGACGCAGTTCGCGACGCGATCGCAAAACTGCCGGGCGTTCGTTGCAGCGAGAACTATAAGTATATGTGCAGCGAGCCGGGACAGTCGTTGATCGCTTCGAAGATCAAGGAACTCGGGCTGACCGCTATCGTCGTGGCGAGTTGTTCTCCGCATATGCACCTTAAAACATTCCGCAAGACTTGCGAATTGGCGGGCGTCAATCCGTATCTGGTCGAAATGGCAAACATTCGCGAGCAATGTTCTTGGGTACACGACGACAAGGCGATCGCGACGGCAAAGGCGATCGAATTAATCGGAATGGCGGTTGAAAAAGTTCGTCGCAACGCCGCGTTAAAGCCGATTCAAGTGCCCGTCACGAAGCGCGCGCTCGTTATTGGCGCCGGCGTCGCGGGAATCCAAGCGGCGCTCGATATTGCGGCGGGCGGTTGCGAAGTGATCGTCGTTGAACGAGAGCCGTCGGTCGGCGGTAAAATGGCAGGACTGTCGGAAACGTTCCCGACGCTTGACTGTTCGCAGTGCATTCTGACGCCTCGTATGGTGGAAGTCGGGCAACATCCAAACGTCAAGTTACTGACTTATTCGGAAGTTGAAAAAGTCGACGGCTACGTCGGCAATTTCAAAGTAACCGTTCGCAAAAAGGCGCGTTACGTCGATATTAATAAATGCACGGGTTGCGGAACGTGTTGGAACGCCTGTCCGAAAAAGGGCAAGATTCCGAATTCGTTCGATTATAATCTCGGTAATCGCGGCGCGATTTATATTCCCTTCCCGCAAGCGGTTCCGGCTCGACCGACGATCGACGCCGACGCTTGTATGCGTCTGCAAAGTATGCAAAACGGCAAAGAACTTTGCGGGATATGCCAAAAGAAATGCGCCTCTGAAGCGATTAATTTTCACGACAAAGACGAACTGGTCGAATTTGAAGTTGGCGCGATCGTCGCCGCGACGGGTTATCAGCTCTATTCGATCAAGAAAGAACAAGAGAATCCGAATATCAAAGGATACGGGGAATACGGTTACGGAAAATATCGCGACGTCGTGGACTCGTTGCAGTTCGAACGTCTTATTTCCGCTTCCGGTCCGACCGGCGGCGAGCCGAAGCGTCCTTCCGACGGCGCGGTTCCGAAAAAAATCGTCTTCATTCAGTGCGTGGGAAGTCGCGACAACGCCAAGGGCATAACTTACTGCTCGAAGATTTGTTGTATGTATACGGCAAAGCATACGATGCTCTTCAAGCACAAAGTTCACGACGGCGAAGCGCACGTCTTCTATATGGATATTCGATCCGGCGGGAAAAAGTACGACGAATTCGTTAGACGTGCGATCGAACAAGACGGCGCTTTGTATCATCGCGGACGCGTTTCCAAGATCGAAGAGGTTATGATCGACGGCGTTAAGAAACTGCGTTGTTATGGAGCCGATACTCTTGCGGGCAAGCCGGTCGTCGTCGACGCCGATATGGTCGTCCTTGCGGGCGCGATTACGCCTAGTTCGGGAGTCCGACAACTTGCGCAAAAACTCTCCGTCGGTTACGACGAATACGGATTCCTTAGCGAGTCGCATCCGAAACTTCGTCCCGTCGAAACGAACGCGGCGGGCGTGTTCGTCTGCGGCGCCTGTCAAGGTCCTAAAGACATTCCGGAAACCGTCGCGCAAGCGTCGGCAGCCGCCGGCAAGGTTCTCATTATGTTGAGCCAGCCTTATTTGACGCGCGAGCCGGAAATTGCGACCGTCGACGAAAAATTGTGCGCGTCGTGCGGAGCTTGTATTAAAACTTGCCCGTTCCAGGCGATTTCGAAGGAAGAAATTCGCGATCGAAAAGGCAACCTAGTAAAAACTACGTCGCGCGTCAATCCCGGTCTGTGTATGGGTTGCGGAACGTGCGTTTCCGTCTGTCCGTCTAAATCGATCGACCTGATCGGTTTTACCGACGACCAAGTTTACGCGCAAATCGAGTCGCTCGCCGACTAAACGCGCTAAACGTCGAAAAGTCAACGCAACGTGTTATAAATCAATAACGAGGGGATTTTGATGAATTCCGATACGAAATCTACCGACGCTTTCGAACCTAAGGTCGTCGCGTTCGTTTGCAACTGGTGCACGTACTTGGGAGCCGACTTGGCGGGCACGAACAGACTAACTTATCCCGCGAATATTCGCATCATTCGCTTGCCTTGCACGGGACGAATCGACTTCAATTTGATTGTGAAAGCGTTTGAAGTCGGCGCGGACGCCGTGCTAGTTTCCGGTTGCCACCCCGGCGACTGCCACTATACCGCCGGAAATTTCCACGCGCGTCGTCGTTGGGATATGTTCCGCGAACTGCTCGAAACGGTCGGAGTCGACCTTGAGCGCGTTCATTTCTCGTGGATTTCCGCAGCGGAAGGCGCCAAGTTCCAGAAGTTGGTCACGGAAATTGTCGACAAGACGCGCGCTATGGGTCCTTATAAAAATTACAAGTCGATCGTCGCGGAATCCTGAGCCGTCGGCTTCGGATATGCGTAACAAACGTTAAACGAAAATTACGGTAAAACGATAGCAATATGGAAAATCAACTTAGAAACGCGATTCGAAAACTTCTCGAAGAGAAGACCGTAGACGTCGCGATCGGCTATGGACGCGTCGGCGTCGGCGGAGCCGTCGGGGCGATCTTTGTCACGAATCCGAACGACGTTGATCGGCTCGTTTGGAATTCCGAATGCCGACAAAATCTCGCCGTTCACTTGACTCGCCCGGAAATTAAGGCGCTCGGTAAAGCGGCGATCGTCGTCAAAGCTTGCGACGCGCGCGCGATCGTCGTCTTGGCGAACGAAGAACAAATCGACCGCTCTAATTTGGTCGTCGTCGGCGTCGTTTGCGAAGGCGTCGAAAAAGCTACGGCAAACGGAGAAAACGCCGGAGTTCCTTACGAGAAGTGCCTTTCGTGCGTCGAACACGCCGCAAAAAACGTCGATATTCTCATCGGAGACGAATCGAAAGCCGCCGCGTTGGACGAGAAGAACGCGCCTAATGCGAGAAACGTCGGCAATCAAGAGAAATTGGCAAAGTTGCGCGCTATGTCGACCGACGAACGTTTCAATTATTGGCGCGACCAATTCTCGCGTTGCGTTCGTTGTTACGCCTGTCGTCAAAGTTGTCCTTTGTGCTATTGCAATCGGTGCGTGGCGGATAAGAATCGACCGACGCGTATCGATACTTCGGCGTCGTTGAAAGGCAATTTCGCTTGGAATATTCTACGCGCGTTTCATCTCGCCGGACGTTGCGTAGGTTGCGGAGCCTGCGCGACGGCGTGCCCTGCGGGTATTGAACTTGATCTGCTCAATCTGACTCTGGCAAACGCCGCTGAAGACCAATTCGGATACGTCGCTGGAAAAGAACTCGGCGCCGCGCCGTTGATCGGTTCTTACGCCCCGACCGATAAGGAGGATTTCATACGATGAGCCAAATCGTAACGCTTGAACAGTTAAAGCAAACGCTTGGCGCCAAGTTGAAGTCGGGCGCGCGCGTCGTCGCGCCGGTTCTCGACGGTGAACTGGTCTCGTTCAAAGAGCTCGCCGACGTCGAACAGGCAAGTTTTGAGCCGCGCGTTTGTATGCAGAATTCGATTAAGGAATTCTTCTTTCCGAAGCACGAGACGTTGTTTACGTTTGTGCGTCAAGGCAACGACGTCGAGTTGACGGACGCGCCCGACTTTGACGTCGAACAAATCGTCGTCGGCGCTCGTCCTTGCGACGCGGCGGCGTTGCCGACTCTTGACCCGCTGTTTGCGTGGGATTATCAAGATCGGTTCTATCAACAACGCCGCGCGAAGTCGACCGTAGTTACGTTCGCCTGTACGAAATCGGACGCGCATTGCTTCTGTTCCGCAGTTGGAGGCGCTCCGGATAATACGTCGGGCGCGGACGCCATCCTCTTCGATTTAGGAGACGGTTCCTTCGAAGTTCGAACGCTGACCGACAAAGGCAAGGCGCTCTTCGACGGCGCGACGTCCGAATCGAACAAGACGGGCGCCGCTTGTCCCGCGCCGGTCGTCGATTTCGACGTCAAAGGAATCGCAAGTTGGATCAAGGATAATTTCAGTTCGCCTTTCTGGGAAACGGTTTCCTTGCGTTGCGTCGGTTGCGGCGCGTGCGCGTTCGTCTGTCCGACTTGCCACTGTTTCGATATTGTGGACGAAGGCTCCTATCATAAAGGTCAACGCGTCAAGAACTGGGACGCCTGCCAAGGGGCGTCGTTTACGCTTCACGCTTCCGGTCATAATCCGCGCGGCTCTCAAGGCAAGCGTCAACGTCAGCGTTTGTCCCACAAATTCGTTACTTACCCCGAAAAATTTAACGCGTTTCTTTGTACGGGTTGCGGGTCGTGTTCGCGTTCCTGCGCGGCGTCTTTTGGCGTTCGTCCCTGCCTAGAAGCGTTAAATCAAGAGAAGAACAAATAGGATCCGACTTGCTACGCCGCGCGACGGAAAGCGACAATGTCTTGACGTCGACGGCGCGCGTTTGAAAACGTCTTTGAACGTCGTCGAACGGAGCAAGCGCAATAAATATTGAGGAAGTTACAATGGAAAATATTTACAAGCCGGATCCAATGGAAGTTCTTGCCGTATTTCAAGAAACTTCGGACGTCAAGCGCGTTCGAATTCGTTTCCGCGACGAGGAAAAGGCAAAGAATTTCAAATTCAACGTCGGACAATTTGGACTCTATTCGGTCTTTGGAGTCGGCGAGTCGACGTTTAATATCTGTTGTTCGAATTCGCACGCGCAAGAATATATCGAGTTCTGTTTCCGCAAAGTCGGGCGTTTAACCGAACGTATGTGGGACGTCGAGCCGGGCGATACGATCGGGTTCCGCGGTCCTTATGGAAATTCCTACCCCGTCAAAGAATGGGAGGGTAAGAATCTCGTCTTTGTCGCGGGCGGAATTGCGATGCCCCCGATTCGTTGCGCGATCCAATACGCGTTGGAAAACCGCGAAAAATACGGCAAAATAACGATCGTTTACGGCGCGCGTACCGTCGGCGATCTCGTTTGTAAAGACGAACTCGACGAATGGGCGACTTATCCGAACGTCGACGTTCTCAAAACGGTCGACGTTGCGCCTGCGGAGGGAACGCCTTGGAACGGAAGAGTCGATTTTGTCCCGACCGTTCTCAAGGATTCCGGCGTCTCGGGCGAAAATTCCGTCGCGCTGGTCGTCGGTCCTCCGATTATGATCAAGTTGTCTTTGCCGATTCTTGTGGAAAACGGATTTAAAGACGAGGATATTTTCACGAGTCTTGAAAATCGTATGAAATGCGGTCTCGGCAAGTGCGGACGTTGTAACTGCGGTTCCGTCTACGTTTGCAAGGAAGGTCCCGTCTTCACGCAGGCGGACATTAAGAAGATGCCCGACGATTTCTAATCGTAGCGTCAAAAATTGACTCGGCGTATGATCGGACGACGGCGTTTAGCTTTCGTCCGATTTTCGTAATTAAGCGTTTTTTATTTTACCTCGTTCTCCTATTATGATTGCGAAAGCGTGTAAGAAAATATTCCGACTCGGCGAACTTTTTTGCGGTTCCGGCAGGCTGAATTACGCCCCGCTTCAAAGACGCGAATCAACTCCGCGTGGTTATCGTCGGCATACGCGACGATCTACCCTTTGAATTTAAAATCCCTAGTCCCAAGCCTTACCCAAACATCGACGTCTCTTGTCGCGCGGCGTTAGAAAAACCGCCAATTCCGCAAGACGCGCCAAATAATGAATTATCGCGCCATTCGCCTCAAGTAGTCGAACGTCTAAAACATATCAAACCGAACGAAAACGCCTTTACCGCTAATTTGCCGCCGGAACTACAGTTGCGCGTCCGAGGCGCCAAGATCAGCCAAATATATAAACGGCTTGACCCTAGCAAGTCGTCCTATACGATTACGGGCTCTGGCGGAGGCGGAACGCACGTTTATCATTATTCCGAGCCGCGCGCGTTGACAAATCGCGAACGCGCAAGACTACAAACGTTTTCCGACGATTACGTTTTTGAAGGTTCCAAAGAATCGGCGCGCAAGCAAATCGGTATGGCGGTTCCTCCGCGAGGCGCGCGCGTAATTTTTGAAGCCGTTTTAAAGACGTTCGCAGGAGAAGAATACGAATCCATTTCAAATTTTCTTTGGGAATAGACATTTACGAGGAAACAATGCTTAACTATTGGTGGGTTACGCGTCCCAAAAGAAGACTTACCTCCGTTCCAGAAATTTTGGCGGCTTTTTCAGGCGTCGCTCTAGCCGCTCAATGGTCTGGAAGTCAAAATCTTCACATAGCCTTTGAAGACGAGCTTGAGCGAACAGGTCTGAAACGAGTCGGCGAGCGACGCGACCATAGAGGCAGTGGAGGACGAACATATTTTGCTTGGCTAGCAAGTCTTGGTTTAGTATTTGTTCAACCGCGAACAGGAAAAGCC
>JAZUGM010000161.1:0-17470 GCA_045641205.1 Thermoguttaceae bacterium | reverse complement strand
TCTGCGAACTTCGGCTTCCAGTTCGCGAATTCTGACGTCCTTAGGGTCTTCCATAACAATTTTATCGGCTGAAAAAAGATAAAACAGAAGAAGGATTGAGCGATGAAAAGGATTTCTCTAAAAATTCCCGTGAACGGTTACTCAAATGTTTTGGATCCTAGCGATCCGCGTCCCCTAAACGACGTTTTGAACGTTTCCAATTTGAAAAAAGGCAAGCGTTCACGGATAAAGTTTGGAGCGGAACCCCGCCGTTAGGCGGGCGTGGAAGCCGCCGGTTATATACCGGCGGATGGCGTCGGTTCGTAAAACGTTGATGAAACGACGAGGAAAAATGAAAAACGTTTCAACGGCGCCGTAAAACGTGACGATCAGTTATTACGACGTTCGTTTAAAATCGAAGTTTTCTGGTTATGAAGGCGTGCGCCGCTATGTAATCGGCGGGTTCCACCCGGGCCCTTCGGCGGGGTTCAAACGCAAACCTTGTTCAAAATATTGCGTGAACGATTACGGAAAATCAACACGCTATCAAACATAGAAAGTCACGCGTCGTTGACGCGTAACTTTCTGTTGACTGTACTTACTGTTCTACGCCAAGACAACTACGCCTATTAGAGCGTCTTTACCGCGTCGAGCGTTTGCTTGATCTTTTCGCGCATCGATTCGAGATGAGCGCGCGCGTATTTGTCTTCTCCCCTCGAATACGCGTTGTTGAAAGTCGGGGTGGCTTCGGCGTTCAAAACGCCGTCGATATCCGCTTGCAACTTGCGTAATTGCAAACGAGAGAGGGCGGAGACGTCGGCGACTCCGGCGGCGGTCGAAGTACTCGTCGCGAAGGAGATTAAACGATCCAAGTAGTCGCGTTGCAAGTTGCGACGTTGCGCGCTAACGATGATCGTCGTTCCTTCTTTCTTTTCTTTCAAGGCGCTCGAAGCGTCGGTAATTTCCTTGAAAATCGCTCCGGAGAGCGTGTCGAGCATTTCGGCGCTGGTGAAGACGTCTTCTCCGGCGGGCACGCGCAATTCGGCGTCGGCAAGGTGGCTCAGCGTCAAATTCGACAGAAGTTGACTTAGAATCGAACGTTGCCAACTCAAAATCGACGCGAGAACGTCGGCGTCGTAACGATCGGGCACCGAAGACCCCCAATGACGCCAACGATTCGGCGCCAAGTAATTGAACAGATCGTTCGGAATCTTGTAGCTGTCGACGCTAAACATACTTTCGGCAAGGAACGCCATCGCGTCTCGCTGTTCTTGCGCGGGCACGACTTCAAACGGCTTACGAGCGTTTTCGTCGCCTTTGAAATCGCGGTTGACTTTCATACCGCCGATATAGTTGGCGGCGAAGACCATTCCGTTACCCTTCCACGAGTTCAACATATTGAATCGCGTTTGCAAACGACGATAGCTGTCTCCGTCTTTGACGATTTGATCGTTCAAACCGGGCATAAGCTGATCGACAAGTCGCGCGCGCACTTTCGCGTATTCAAGCGGGCTGGAACCCAAGTCGAAAATGTTGACGTAAGGATTGATCGTAGAACCGTAGCAATCTTCGTCGGTCGAATAGTTGTATTCGGGCTTCGACTGTTTCGCGGCGATCGCTTTCAAATCGGCCAGTTCCGTTTCCGTCGTTTTTCCAGGGAAGACGCGATAACCGTACTCAATGACCCATTCGTCGTAGGCGCCAAGACGATAGGAGAAATAATCGCCCTGCTTGCTGCCTTTCGGCATAATGTTGACCGGCGAATATTCCATAATCGAACCGACAAAACCGTAGTCTTGCCACTTGGATGCGTCGTTAATTTCGTCGAGCGAATGAAGCGCGCTCTGTTTGAAACTGTGGCGCAATCCAAGCGTGTGTCCGACTTCGTGCGTGACGAGTTGGCGCAAGCCTTGTTCGAAGAGCTTTTTCTTTTCTTCTTCAAGACGCTTCTTGTTCGCTTCTTTGGCTTGCGCGGCGTCTTTGTTTTTCTTCTCTTCTTCGGCTTTCGCCTTCGCGGCGGCTTCTGCGTCGGCTTTCGCTTTCGCTTCTTCCGCTTTCTTGGCTTCTTCCGCTTGACGCGCTTGGTCGAACGCGGCGCGCAATTCGTCTAATTTTTTCGCCGTTTCGTTAGCGACGCGCAAAGCGACGTCGGCGGAGTCTTTCGCCTCTTGGGCTTTTTTATTCAATTCGTCGATTTTGGCGTCGCCCGATTTAGCGGGTTCTTCCGCGACTCGTTTGGCTTCTTCGGCGACTTGTTGCGCATTCGCGGCGGCATCGGCGGCCTTTTGCGCGGTTTCTCGCAACGCTTGTTCTTCGGCTTGACGCGCTTCTTCCTTCGCTTTTGCGGCGGCTTCTTCTTCGGCTTTTTTCGCCTCGTCGTTTTGCGCCGGAACTTCTTGCGCGGCGGTTTCTTGCGTTTGAGCTTGCGATTGTTCTTCGCCGTCGAGCGCGAGGGCGCCGACCGACATTATGTCAAAGAAGGTTTCGGCAAGACCGAACTGTTGCGAATAATACAGTTCCGTATCCGATTCGAACGGACGATTATAGAAGTCGCTTTCGGGCTTTTGCTCCAGCGCCTTCAACGCGGATTCGCGGTCGACGGAACCGAATTTATCGACAAGCTGGTCGGAGGTATAGAGTTCGAACTGACGCGCCCAGCTGGTTAAAAAGCCGACGGTAAGAACGACGTCGGCGTCGAGAATTTCGCCCGTCGACGGATTGATACGGCTGGGACCGATCGAAAAACCGGTCTGCGTGACGCTCCAACGAATCGTGTTGTAGTTAATGTCTTCGGGATCCCAATCGTCGTTGTCTTCTTGTTGACGCACTTCGACGGCGTTGTAGAACCCGGCTTTTTCAAACGCTCTGTTCCATTCGAGAATACCGTCGCGCACCGTTTTGCGATATTGATAGGGCGTCGCTTTATCGAGCCAGAAGACGATCGGTTTTTTCGGAAGGGATTTTTCCGCGTTCGGTTCTAACTTTTGGAGGTTCCAGCGGTTAATGTAACGCACGAAGTTGTCGTCCGTCGAAAGTTTGCTGACGTCGCAGTAGGCGGTCATAAAATAACCGACGCGTTCGTCCGCAAGACGAGGCTGATAGCCCGAATCCTTGAGACGACTAATCGAATAGTGAATATTGACGCCGACGCCGCGCGTGTCGACGATAGTGTCCGTCTCGCCGACGCGCCCCCCGTAAGTCGCCGCTACTTCAAGTTCGAGATTGTCTTTAAACGCCTTGACTTTTTCCCAACTGGAACGATCGCGCGCGAGACTGAATCCCCTGACCGCGCGCGACGAGATCATCGCCAGCGTGTCGCTCATAAAGAGGCTGGTGACGTCGATGACGTCGCCCCCTTGAGGACCGCGCGCGATAATCGGAAAGCTGAAAACGACGCTGTCGGTAAAGGCGACTCTCAACGCTTCGGCGTCGGGTCCTTTGTCGGCTCGATAACGATTATTACGTCGGACGAGCTGAATACGATCGTCGACCTTGCGGAATTGCCAGATCATATCGTTGCCGTAATCGAGCGACTGACCTCCGTAAAGATCGGACGTGCCGATTCCGCGCGCGACGGACATTACCATAATATAATCGACGTTCAGTTGACCGCTGGAAATTTCCCAGTAGAGATTGTCTTTATTGCGATAAGTCGGCACCGGACCGCCAATTTGTTCCGCTTCGGGCGCAACTTGGGCAAACGCCGGGAAGGTCGTCGCCGAAACGGTCGCCTGATCGCTTACGGTCGACGTTTCCGCGACTGCCGGTTCTCCTTGATCCGGGACGGGCATATTGGCGTCTTGCGCCCAGCCCAATCCGCAGAAGCCGCTTGCTACTAACATAGCGGAAGTTAAAAATCGTCGTAACATTGAATTCAACGCCTTTCGTTTCTTATAATATTCAACTGAATTCGTTTTGGTTCAATTTATTAGGAAACGTCGGAGTCCGCGACGACCTTCGACCGTCGAGAATCCGTTTTTGATTGCAAGTTAAAACTCCCAACTTGACTATCCTGATTATTTTAATATTCTAACGTCAATAGGGACGAATAACAATAAGAAATTTGCAAAAAACAGAAAAAATAAGAAAGAACGACGGATTGTATAAAATGCAATGAAGACGTCTTTAGTAGAGAAAAAACAGACGACGAGATGTTTTGACCTTCCTGCCGATTAAAATCTAATCGCGCAACTTGAACGAACCGTTGAGAACGCCCTTTAAAATATCGCGATTATTTGGTAGACAATCGGGATCGTCTAATAAATCGGGCAACGTTCTCCATTCGTAAGAAGAGACTTCGTCTTCTTGCAGTACGATCCGAAGTTCGTCAGGATTACTGATCGCCGATTCGGCAAGGAACCAGTAAAGAGGCGCGCCGCTTGGCGTTTGACTTTGAGCAAACAACCTTTTGACGACGATTTCCAGACCGACTTCCTCTAAAAATTCGCGTCGAACCGCCTCGTCGGGCGTCTCGCCCTGTTCGACGCCGCCGCCCGGAAAACACAAAGCGCCCGGAGCAACGACGCTTAACGAACGTCGAATAATCAACGTCTCGAAGGAAGAAAAATCGATCGCGTCGGGATTCGACCAATTTAGCGGCGGTCGAGGAAGAATCGCCGCCGCGCCGCTTCGTTTTTTCATTTTCAAGCCGCTTCTTTATTTTGCTCAAGCTCTACGACGTCACCCGCGCCTTTTACGAACTTTGCGCGAAGCCGCGTCGTGATCCAAAGCCCTAGCGTAACGCCGACGACGTTTTGCGCCATATCCATCCATTCAAAATAACGACCCGTGTAGGATTGAGTCGCTTCAGCGACGACTCCCCAAATCAAAAGTAAAGGATACCAGCGTAAGCTAGACCAACGATTTCGCGCCAACGCGACGAGCCCGCCTAATACGCCGAAAGCTCCAATATGGAGAATATTGTGGATATAGACAAGAGGACGCGGAACCGGCGGACGAGGATGCAGAAGCATATACGCCATATACAGGAAATAGAGTCGCGCTATCCACACGACGACTTTTCGAAAACTTTCATATTTTGGCGAGTTCATCTTTCCTCCGCTTATATAGGATTCGAAACGTTTTATTGAGCATATCCAGATTTTAAATTCTATATTCTTTTGTTTTTTTTACAAGAGGAACTTCTAACGTTGCGTCCGACGTTTCGAAAACATACGAGACAACGAAAATAACGATTATAAGAATTTTAGCTTTTTTATAAAATCGCCCTAGCGCTTTTTAGAGAAAAACCTTATCCTCATCCCATCCTCGAGACTGGTGGTTTCGAGGGGCGTTTGTTTATTTCGAACGTCGTAACGCGTTTGGGGACAAGGAGCGTTCAATGTCCGGCAGTTTCTTTAATTGTTTTATTTCAGCCGTAGTCGGCGCGGCGTCCGCCGTCGGAACCGTTTGGTATCTTTCCGATAATTCGGAGACGAACGGACTAGAAACGAATTCCGACGCGATTTCCGCGCGACGTTTGGAGGTCGATTCGCTCGTCGTTCGCGACTCCCTCTTGCTGGTGGATAAAACGAGTTCCGAGCCGACGTTGGAATTGCGCGAAGGTTCTCTTTTCGCTCAAAAGGGCGTCTATGCCGAGCAGATTGGCGCTTTTCGTCTTCTTGGGCAAAAGATACAGACGACGCCCGACGATCCGCTTGACGCAAATAGTCCCGTTTTTGGCGAGTTGGCGATCAACGAAGACGGCGGCGCTTACGTCGCGTTGCTGAGTCCTCGGGAGAGTCATTCGGTAACCGTTGGATTCGACAAAAACGAAAAAGGTTGTATTCTTTCTCAAAACAACGAAGATATGTCGCTAGTCGCTCAGGCGATATTTTTGCGTCCCGACGCTTCCGACGCTTCCGACGCGTCAGAAGCGCCGTCGTCGAGTTCGGTGGATTCTGAAGGGACGGCTCAATCTAATCCGTCGGCGTCTAGCGCGGCGGTTGCGCAAAGTTCCGAGGGAACTATTCGAAAATAGAAGGTCGAACGTTGAAGACGATATCGACGAACGTTTGTTGATCCAAGGAGCGGCGTTTTGTCTCGCGCAAATTGTTTTCGATTTTACGCGTTTGACGCGTATTCGCGACGTCGTTGGGCGAGAGGAACGTTCTTTTTTTTCGTCGTAATTTCTTTATGTTTATTTTGGGGCGCCGTCTGCGTCGCGCAAGACGAGACGTTGGAACGATCCCAAAAAAATCGCGCTTTTTCTTTTCGCGAGTTGGCGTCGGAGGGCGTCGCAAACGTCGAGGGGGACGTCGATGGCTTGGAAGGGCGGTTCTTTTTTCTCGAGCTTCTGAAAACGACGTCTGCGGCGAGCGTCTTGCAAGCGGAACCGACGTTTGGGACTTCAGTAGACCGTCGTTACGTTCCGTCGTTAGCCTCCGATTTGGCGATTTATCGTGCGGCGAGCATTTCCGATTTTACCATTAAACCTTATCGCGGCAGACTTTTTGGTCGTATTAACGGCGCTTGGGGCTCGCAAGAAGGGCAAGGGGACGACGCCGACGACGGTGGTTTTGAAGTTAAATCTTGGGGCGGAGGAATCGGACAAGATTGGACGCTGACCTCCAATTTAATTTGGGGATACGGACTCCAAGCGAACAAGATCAATATAACGCCCGAAAGAAAAACGAGTTACGAGGCGGATTACGACGTTTTGGCGGGTTATTTGCAACTTGGCGTCTTCGCTCAATTATGGCGTTTTGACGTCGCGATCGGTGCTTCGAAGAATTGGCAAACGCAACGTTTGCTTTCGACTTCGGAAAAACGCAAAATAACGTCGAGTCAACGCAATTATGAAGCCGAGTTCGGCGCGCGCTTTGACAGAGGTTACACGCGAATTGAGCCGCGCGTCAATTTTCGCGTGATTAGCCTAAGCGAACCGCGAAGCGCCGAATCGTTTTTGACTTCCTACTTTTTTATGCCGAACGAATTTTCGGACGCTTCCTATCGATTGCGAATTGGAAGCCGATTTAGTTGGGAATACGAAACGTTTCTGGCGACGTTTAAACCCTATTTGTCGGCGGATTGGGGGCACGAATTCGGAAACAAGGCGATTTACACGATCGGAGATTCCTCGCGTTATCCCGTTGCGTATCGCTTCGGCAAACATAAAATGGCGCGCGACCGACTTGATTTGGGCGGGGGGCTCGACGTCGCTTTGCACCATTGTTGCGACGTTTACGCGCGTTACGACGTCGAATTTGCCAAAGAATACGTCGACTATCTTGGCGACGCGGGCATCAATATTAAATTCTGATCGACCGATCAAAAAAATACGCCGCGATTCCAACGCGAACTTTGTTCGGAATATCGCGCGACGATTGCAAAAAATCAAAACGGCGCGTCGTTTCGAAAAGGGCGTCATTAGCCGAATGCGCAAAAAATACGTCGTTCCTCGTTCCAACCTAACAGCCGCATTATATGCGGCGGCTTACCGAGAACGCTTGGAGAAAAAGCGCGGTCGCGCCCTTTTAATCGTCTTCAAACCCGTTATAATAATAGTCGGGAAAAAACCCCGATATATAGGGATTGGCGTTTTGATCGCAGGAACAACAAATTGAGCGACATTTTTAAAAGAATATTTGCGTCCTTTCGACGACCCGAGTCGACTTCCAGAGTTGAAGTTCGTCCCGCGCGTTCGCAAGAATTGACGGCGATTTCCGAGGCGACTTCCGAAACGACTTCCGAAACGACTCGAGAAAGCGCCGACGCGTCGGAACTCGACGCTTACGACTACGAACTGCCCGAGCGTTTAATCGCGCAGTCGCCTCTTCCCGACCGCGCCAACGCGCGAATGATGGTCGTCGATAGAACGACCCAAACGATTCGACATTTGCGCGTTCGCGATGTTTTGCAATTTTTACGTCCGGAAGACGCGCTGGTCTTGAACGATACCAAGGTCTTGCCCGCGAGGCTTATTGGACGGCGCGCCGAGACCGGCGGACGTTGGGAAGGGCTCTTTCTGCAATACGACGCGCGCGGATTCTGGGAAATTATGTCGAAGACGCGCGGAAAATTGCGACCGGGCGAAAAGATCGAATTGGCGAATCCCAACGGCGGCGGCATAGTGCGTTATCTCGAAGTGAAAGCTCATACCGAATCGAAGACGCTGATCGTCAAGCCGCTTCTCGAAGAAGGCGAGGATTCGTTTGCTTTCCTTGATCGCGTCGGCTGGGTTCCTATTCCGCCCTATATTCGTTCGGGTCGTATGGTTCCTTCTGATCGCGAAAACTACCAAACCGTTTACGCTTGCCATCCCGGCGCTGTCGCCGCGCCGACCGCCGGTTTGCATTTCACAAAAGAGTTGCTTAACGAAATTAAAGAGTACGGCGTCGCCGTTTGCCCGGTTACGTTGCACGTCGGCGCGGGCACGTTTAAACCGATTTCCGTCGCCAAACTTTCGGAACATCAGATGCACTCCGAATGGGCGACGATTTCTCAAGAGGTCGTTCAGACGCTCGAAGAGCGCAAAGCGCGCGGAGGACGCGTCGTCGCGATCGGAACGACGTCTGTGCGAACGCTCGAATCGGCAAGCAACGTTTTGCCCGACGGTTCGATCGATTCGACCGGAGCCAACGCGTGCAAATTGCGGGCGTTTTCCGGGTCGACCAATCTTTTTATTCGTCCCCCTTACCGTTTTAAGACGGTCGACGCAATGTTGACGAATTTTCATCTTCCGAAGTCGACGCTTGTTATTTTGGTTCGAACGTTTGGCGGAGACGAACTTCTTAAACGCGCCTACGAGGAAGCGATCGCCGAAGACTATAGATTCTATAGTTACGGGGACGCGATGTTGATTTTATAACGTTAATTTTATAGTCTTGCTTTTATCCGTTTGAGACGCGAGACGTTTCGCGTCTGTTCGACGACAAAATACGAAGCTGCGCAAAATGTCCACTGAAAAAAATAAAGCGTTGAAAGTCGAAAAGAAACAAACTCAAGACGACGTTAAGGAAGAAGCGAATCAACAGGGCGGTTCCCTATTTGGAACGCTGATTCGCGGAGTCTTGATCGTCGGCTTGTTGGTCTTTATGCTGAAGCCGTATCTGTTCGACGAGGCGAAGGAAGACGACGGCGTTTCTCATATCTTCGTCGTGCAGGGCAAGACGATGGGAACGGACTGGAGTGCGCGCATCTGCGCCAGTCCTCGACAAATCGTCGCGATCAACGAGAAACTGAACGACGCCGCGACGCCAAAAAACGAAGATTTTGAAAAAGAATCCAAAGTCGTCGACGACGCGGAGGAAGACGCGCAATTTTCTTCGTGCGAAGGATTGCTCGCGCGCGTGATTCAACGCGAATTGGACAAAGTGGACGCGCTCGCGTCGACTTATCGCGCCGATTCGGAAGTCTCGAAATTTAATCGTTCCAAATCGACGGAATGGTTTTCTACTTCGCCCGAAACGGCGGAAATCGTAAAGCGCGCGTTGGATATTTCCGAAAAAACGAACGGCGCCTTTGACGTCACCGTCGCGCCCCTTGTCAATATGTATCGTTTTGGACCGAACAAGTCCCCGTTGACTTCTTTTCCAACCGACGAGGAAATCGCCAAACTGAAAGCGAACGTCGGGTATGAAAAGTTGAACGTCAGATCGGAACCGACCCCCGGAATTTGCAAGTCGAATCCCGATTTGACGATCGATTTGTCCGGCGTCGCAAAAGGATATTCCGCCGACCTTGTCGGTAAAACGCTGGAAGAATACGGGCTGACCAATTATATGGTTGAAGTCGGCGGCGAAATTCGTTGCGCGGGTGCGAAAATCGACGCTACGACGAACGAACGTTTGCCTTGGGTTCTCGGAATCCAGACGCCGGAGGTTTCGATGGGCGATTCCGGCTCCGAATACGCCGTGCCCGATATTTATCGCGTGTTGAATCTCAATCTTCCCGAAACGAGCGGCGCGTTGGCTACGAGCGGAGATTACCATAATTTCCTGCAGGTCGGCGATTTGAGATTTTCTCATATTGTCGATCCTCGCACGGGCAAGCCGACGGAAATTGTTGAAAACGCCGAATCAAGCGACGTCGGCGAGCGGCTCGGTTCCGTTTCCGTCGTTTCGACCTCGACGAGCGCTCTTTCCTGCGCCGACGTCGACGCGTTGGCGACCGCTTTCTTCGTCCTTGGCGAGAAGGAGGGAATCGAACTTGCGAATAAACTAAACGTCGCCGTTTTGTACCTTTTCCGTTCCGACGATTCCGCGACGCAGTTGCGCGAAGCCGCTTCGAACGCCTTTAGCGCGCTCGATTGTCGCCTTGCCGACGCCGCAAACGTCGCGCCTAAGGAAGAAATGATCGAGGAGCCGGAAAAATAGCGTCTTTTTCCTGTAAAAAGACGGCGCGATTCGTTCGCTCGCGCCGTCTCGCCGTTTTGTTACTTGAACAACGAGTCGAGATATGACGACGCCTTCTAATTACTTTGCGCATAAGGTCGTTCGAGCGTCCGCCGGTTCGGGAAAGACGTTTCAGTTAAGCGAACGGTATCTTAAACTTCTTCTTTCGGGCGCGACCGTCGATTCGATTTTGGCGACGACTTTCACGCGCAAAGCGGCGGGAGAAATTCAGGATCGCATTCTGTCGCGTCTTGGTCAAGGCGCGCTTTCCGACGAAGGCGCCGCGAAACTCTCGAGCGAGTTGTTCAACGGCGACGAATCGGCGTTGACGCGCGAACGTTTGCAAGATTTGACGATCGACGTCGTTCGTTCTCTGCATCGTCTTCGAGTCTGCACGCTCGATTCCTTCTTTATGCAGATTTCGGGCGGATTCGCTTTTGAAATCGGCTTGCCCCCGAATTGGCGAATCGTCGAGGAAACGGAATATAAAAGCCTTCTGCACAACGCGATTCTCGCCTCTTTGGGACAGTCGAAGACTGAAAACGCCGTTCAATTAGCCGGCATGCTCTTTAAAGGCGATTTGAAACGTTCGATTAAAAGTCAAATTTCTGCGCTGGTTGCCGACGCGCTCGACGTCTATTACGAGTCCGATTTTGAAGATTGGACGAGACTTGACGCGCTTGCGACAAAAACGCCTCTTGAATTGAAAGAGTTGTTTGAACGTTCGTTTAACGTTTTGCAATGCGCCGAGGTTCCGACGACGAAGGCGGGGACGCCCCGTAAGAATTACGCGAACGCAAAAACAAGAACGATCGCCGAGATTCAAGCGAAAAAATGGGGCGATTTTCTAAAGGAAACTTTGGTTCAAAACGCGCTAAACGGCGCGAACTTTGACCGCGTTCCCATACCGGACTCCTTTCAAACGTCGATCGAAGGCTTGGCGGAATACGTTAAACAGCAAGCGTACGCGGACGCGGCGAGGCAGACGCGCGCGACTTGGATCGCGCTTGACGCCGTTTCTAATTATTTTCAGCGTTTCAAATTAGAGAAGGGCGCTTATCGTTTCGACGACTTGAGCCGACGTCTTGTCGAGTTGGAATTCGCGAATAAATTACGCCAGATCGTTTATCGGCTCGACACGCAAACTTCCCATATTCTACTCGACGAATTTCAAGACGCCTCCTTTACGCAATGGGCGATTATCAAGCCTTTTGCGGAATCGATCGTCAAACGTTCGCCGACGCCCGACGAAAAACCGACGACTTCTTTTTACTGCGTCGGGGACGTCAAACAAGCGATTTACGGCTGGCGCGGAGGCGTCGCCGGTATTTTTGACGCGATTCAGCGCGATTTGCCGAACGTCGTCGACGACTCTTTAGAGTACAACTGGCGAAGCTGTCCGACGATTATCAACGTCGTCAATTTGCTCTTTGGGAAACTGCGCGAGAATCCCGCCTTGCAGACGAAAGACGACGGCGCCAACGACGGCGCCAACGCCTTGCGCGACGCCGTTTTTACTTGGACTAGTCGTTTCAACGAACATAGAGTCGCCGCGAAGAATCTGTCGAAATTGGGTTATTGGGCGTTGGAAGTCGCGCCGCGCGTCGACGAAGCGACGGGCAAGGCGCCAAGTCCCGCGCTTCCGCCGATCAACGTCTTTAACGGCGAAACGGAAAACGTCGACGACGAGGAAAGCGCGACGTGGGAACAAGTCGACGACGAAGATTTTGAACAAGGCGAGTCGGAAACGTCCGACGAAGAAGAGAACGACGAAGACAATTCTTATGAAGGAAGCTACGGCAAATTAACCGCGCAAGCGACCGTCAATTACGCCGTCGAGCGGATCGTTCAACTCCGAAGGCGTTATCCGGGCGCGTCGATCGGCGTGTTGACTCGGACGAACAAACGAATCGCGCAAATCATTGCGAAATTGAAAAAGAAGGGAATCGAGGCGAGCGAAGAAGGGGGCGTGCCTTTGACCGACTCGCCCGCCGTCGTCGCCGTTCTGTCGGTTTTGAAACTTGCGTCGCATCCCGGCGATTCCGTCGCGGAGTTTCACGTCGCAAACGTCGCGCCTCTTGCGCGTCGGTTCAATATGAAGCCTCGAGGAAGTAAAAACGAATCTTTCGGACGTTACGCGTCGTCTTATATACGTCGCGTCGTCGAGACGCGAGGGCTGGGACGGTTCGTCGCCGAGTTGCGCGATCTTTTGAAGCCGATTTGCGAGTCGTCGCGCGACGTCGAACGACTTGACAAATTGACGGAATTTGCGTTCAGCTATCAACTTAGCGCGTTAAAAGTCGACTTAGACGAATTTATTCAGGCGACGCGCGAAAAAAAGATCGAATCCCCCTCTTCGTCCAGTTTGCGCGTGATGAGTTTGCACAAGTCGAAAGGCTTGCAATTTGACGTCGTAGTTTTGCCCGAGTTGGACGCGCGCGTCGATAGAGTCCGATCGGGCTTTTACGTCGGACGCGAGACGCCGACTTCCCCGATTAATTGCGTTCTCAAGTCTCTGCCGAAAGCCGAACGCGCAGGGTTGCCCGCCGAATTTAAAAAGGTCTTTTCCGACGCCTTGCAAGCGCAACTTGAAGAAGCCCTTTGCTTGCTGTACGTCGGTTTGACTCGACCCGTGAGGATGCTTGTCGCGATCGTGCAGCCGAATAGAAAAGATTCCCATCGGTTCCCGACGTTTGGGAATATTCTTCGCGGCGCGCCGGGCGTTTGCGCGCCTCTGCCCGATACTTCGCCTTATTATCGTCGCGCGCAGATTCTGTTTGAATCCGGCGATCCCGATTGGGCGCAAAAGGATTCGACTGCGCAAAAAGCGCTTTGCAAGTCGCGCGTCGAGACGAAAAACGACGAATCCGCTTTTCAGCGTCCGTTGTTTTCGACGCCCCCGATTTCCGCGCGCGACGTCGCGGACGCGACGAAATTTTCAACGACGCCCGATCGACGTTTGCTATTGCGACGTAAAACTCCGACCGGCGAACGCGAAAAGAGAATTTGGAAGCGCGACGTCAACTTTCGACAGGGCGCTGCGCTACACGCTTGTTTTGAATCGATCGAATGGCTTGACGTCGACGGCGTTCCAAGCGACGAGCGACTTGAAAGCGTTCTCTATCCCATATTGTCGGAACGTTCGGAAGTGAGGCGCGCGCTTGAACGTTTTCACGAAGCGATCAAATCGCCCTTTGTGCGAATGTTGTTGAGTCGAGCGACTTACGAACGACCGACGACTGAAAACGCGCCCCAATTTGGCGCCCTCCTTTCCGCCGCGACTTGTCGAGGAGCCCGTTCGCCCGTTTGGAGGGTCTTTCGCGAACGTCCGTTTTCTATGTTGAAAGACAAAGACCTTCTTGTGCGAGGGACTATCGATCGCCTAGTCGTCCTATACGACGGAGATCGCGCGGTCGGCGCCGACGTCCTAGATTACAAAACGGATCGTTTCACAAATTGGGAAGAGTTTAGCGTCAATCCGACGAAGTTTGAGGAAGCGCCGAATGGATCGCCGATACCAAGGGAAACTCTTGAAGAGTATCGGGAACAGTTGGCGTTTTACGGCGAAGTCGTCGGAAAACAATTTGCTTTGTCTCAAGATCAAATATCGTTGCGTTTGGCTTTTGTCGACGCGGGCGAGGGTTACGCGCTTGACGCGCGCCAAGCCTAGTAGGCGCGGTCGAGCGACGCGAGCGTTTTGAGGAGCGGAAAGGGTGAGACGTAGGCTTGACAATTCGTCGAACGCTAATAAAGACGGCGTAAGCGACGCGAAGAAACGGTTTGGCTTGATCGACGGTCTCGCGTTCGGCTTGCCCTTTGTCGTCGTCGCTCTTGTCGCGTCTTGGTTTGGACGTCCGACGGAGAAGAACGAGACGCCCTTCGACGCCGCGCTCGAAGTCTTGGAAAGTTCGACGACTGATTTGCGACAAGACGCGTCGGTCGTCGACGAGACGGTCGAGCCGGACGAAGCGAGCGAGTCGGACGGGGTAGTCGCGGTCGACGAAGAAATTTCCGAAGTCGCCGGGGATTTGAACGGCGGAACTTCTATCGAAGACGTCGAGGCGTCGACGGCGTTAGACGAGCGGTCTTCGTCGGAGTCTCTTCCTTTCGACGAAGAAGCGGAGGACAAACTGAGCGTCGAAGAAGCGTCGCGTCTTTTGGCGCAACTGGAATTTCAACTGACGAGCGTTAAGAAAAGCGACGAAACCGACGTCGAAACGCTCCTTTCGACGCTCGCGACGCTTCGAGACGAAGCAAGCGCGGCGCTCGAGAACGTTCCGAAAGAAACGGAGTCGCGCGCGCGTCGGACGTTCGACAATATTCAGGCGTTTTATCAAAAACTTGACGCAAATCGAGCGTTCTTTCGTCGCTTGGAAGAACTGGACGACGCTTCGCTAGATTCCGACGCGACGCGCGCTTTTTTCGATTCGGTCGCGCAAGAGTTTTTTACGAACGACGCGGAAAACGTCGGCGCGCTCAATGAATATCGACGCGACTTTTCAAGAGTCGCAAGTTCTCTTGGCGCGTTGCAAGGGATCGAACGTTGGAACGCGTTCGTCGAGGAACGAGGAAAGCCGTTGGAACGTTTTTACGTTTCGAAGCGGGACGCGGACGCCGCGTTAGATTTTATGCGGGATTACGGGGCTTCCGACGGCGCGCCTCGCGAGATCGTCGCGATAGTCGAACGCGAGCGAGAATTGGAGTTCGCCGCTCAAAACGAAGTTGCGACTCGGCGTAAAATCTTATTGAGAATCGAGTCGGAACTTGCAAAGAAATATTGGACTTATCGTAGCGACGACGATTCCTTTTATTATTTGCCGACTCCCCCGCGCGTCGGCGCCAACGATTACTTCGCAAACGCGCAAGGGGAATTAAAGAGCGTCGATATTCCGCAAGACGCCCCGGAGATTTCGACGGACGAATCGCCGCAGAAGGCTTTTCTGCGCGATTTATACGCGCGCGCGAGTAAAATCCAAGACGAAACGCGCGCGACGGACGTCGCTCTATGGTATCGCGAATGGTGCGACGTTCTGACGGAGATTCAACGAACGGATCGACTCGATCCGATTCTCCAATACGCGTTTTTTCGAGACGTCGCCAAGATTTTAGCGTCGAGCGACTACTATTTCGCGCGGCGTTTGGAACCGTTGACGCGCATACTGAACGCGCCGCGACTTGTCGACTTGTCGAAAATCGACGTCTTTCGAGCGGAAGAAGACGAAACGCGCGTTCTTCGCGCGACGGCGCGCGCGCGTTTGGCGTTTCTGCCAAAAGATCATTTGAAGGTCGACAAGACGACGGATCAACTCGATTCAAACGCGCCTTCGATCGCGTGGAGTTATCGCCGCGTCGGCTGGCTGGATCGGAACTTTGCCGACGAGTGGCGTTGTCGTCGCGCGGAAAACGCGCCGGAGCTTGTCGGCGAATTGTGGGTTCTTATTGCCTCCACTCCGACTGATCGGGAAGACGGTTCCGCGTCAAGTTCAAAAGCCCGGTGGGTTAAAGTTGGATACGTCGACGGACGGCAAGCGACGGTTAATTTAATCGCGTCGGACGTTCCTCGCGGCGCGATCGTTTTCTGCCGCGTTCGAACGGACGATGTGGAGTCCGTTGCGAAACGTTCGAGCGTCGAACGAATTTTTAGGCGTTAAGAACGAAACAGAGCCTAGAGTCGAACGCCCGGTATCAATTCTTCGACGTATTTGTCGTTGGCGCGTTCGTAATTGATTTGCGGCTGAACGTACCTGAATTTAGAATTGTCGATCGTGTCGTCGTTGCGAACGATTTCGGAATATTCGACGGTGAAGAAATCGCGTCGTTCTTTGCGCCCGTTGATTTCATAAGAGGAATAGTAGCGAATCTTAAGGGGAAAATATTGGTCGGCGCTCAGAAAGATTTCGACGTTCGTCGGCAAATATTCCAACTGATACGCGTCAAAGACTTCGACGTCGAGACGTTTCTTGGCTCCTTCCCAGAAATCTTCCTTAATTGTTCCCGAGATTTTTATTGCTTGGACGCCCGGCGTCAGCTCGAGTTTTTCCGTCGTCGGCTCGAATTGATACGAGACGCTCAGTCGTTTCAACGCGCCCGACAAACCGCCTAGACCGGGCATGCCGTTCATTCCGCAAACGCGTTCCACGCCCGACGAAGCGAGCGTCGCATATTCTGCGGAGTCCAGCGTTCCGATCGTGTTTTCTAGTTCTTCAATATCGATATGTTCTAAAGATTTGTCGCCTTCGATCGACGAATACCGCCACCATGAAAAAGCGTCGGAATCGCAGACAATTTCTAATGCGTTTTCCGTGTTTTCGCGATCGTCGCGCGCGTCTTTGACGTCGGAACAAAAACACGTCGCGCGCAAAAGAAAGCGCGTCGATTCAAGCGGTCGACGCAACGTCGTCTCCGATTGCGAACGCTCCGACGACGACTCTTCGTAAACGCCGCGACCTAGGTATTGTTCGCCAAAGAAAGCGCCTTCGAAAGAGACTTTGGCGGAAAGAGAACGCAGGCGTTCCAAGTAAACGATCGAGGACGCCAACGCGTTCTCGGCTTCGGAATTGCGCGAGACCAAAATCGCGTTTTCATTTTTGGCGCCGTCGACGACGCTTTCAATTAGGCGCGCGGAATACGAATCGGCGCAGAATCCGAAAATTAGCGACGCGCTTGTCCACAAAAGGAACTTGCGCGCCGTTTTGATCGTTTTGAACTTATTAATCGCCATTGGTCGCGTCTCCTTCGCTTCTCGTTAAAAGAGACGTCGATTTTAACCAATTTTGACTTTTATGACAAGACCTCGAATTTACAAGACGAGTGCGTAATTAAGTTCGTATTATCTAAACAGACGGTTTTATACAAACGACGCGCGCGTTTGATAGGATCGCTTTATTTGCTTAAAACGGCGTCGCAAGGTTTTTCGCGTTTACTTTTATAACGCGAGGCGTCGTTATTTTCGGCGAATCTCGTTTTAAAAATACGATAAAAGACTTTAGAAGAATAATATTTGATGAATTTTCGCCTTTAGGAGGTCGAAAGTAAAATCGTTAAGCGGACTTGAAGTTCGCTTGACGCGTAATTTGCTTTGAACTGTGCTTTACGACGATAATGACTGATTTAACGTTAAAATTTGTCGAGCGCGTTTTATCGACGCGACGACGGCG
>JAZUGM010000160.1:0-2556 GCA_045641205.1 Thermoguttaceae bacterium | reverse complement strand
GAAAATTTCAAAGGTAAGGAGCATAAATAGAAAAACGGGGAAAACAGAATTCCCCGTCGTCTCTTGCTTTATTTCTTATTTCGCGCGTTGCTTGCGCCGTTTAATTTTTGAAAACGTGTCGTTTTTGAAAGGACGTATGGAATAGCGTTTCCGCGTTGTCGCAACTTTCCAGCAACGCGCGAAGTTCCGGGTTTGTTCCGCTTACGCGGACTTTGTCCGACGCGTCGATCTTGAACAACGCGTCCGCGCGCGCTTGACGCGTCTCGTCGGTTGGACGCGTTTTTCCATTAATTTTCGGCAGTCCGCCGCCGCCCACGCAACCTCCGGGACACGCCATTACTTCGACTAACTCGTAAGGCAAACTTCCGTTCTTTTTGTATTCTTCAAGGAGTTCGCGCGCGCCCGCAAGACCGCAGACGACGGCGACGCGCAGATCGTATGAACCGATTTTTAGCGTCGTTTCGCGTAGTCCCTTAATTTCGCGAATCTCTTTCAATTCAAGCAGATCTTCCGAAGGATCGGTTCCTTCGACGTCGAACCAAAGCTGACGCAGAACCGCGCCTAACACGCCGCCGGTCGCGCCGAATATTTTGCCCGCGCCGCTGCCGAAACCGAACGCGTCGTCGAATTCTTCTTTTTCGGCTTTTCGAGGGTCAAATTGGACGTAAGAAAGCCAAGCGCCAAGTTCCCGCGCTGTCAACGCGTAGTCTAAGTCGGGATATTCTCCCGCGCGCTCGGCAATTGTCGACGCGACGATATTTTCTGGACGAGACGCCTCGTATTTCTTCCCAATACAAGGAACAAACGCGACGACTTTGAGACGCTTCGGATCGATTCCCTTGTCTTGAGCGAATTTCGTCTTGACGACGGTCGCTTGCGCAAGAAGAGGACTGCGCGTCGTCGACAAATTTTCGATAAACTCCGGGTAGAACGTTTCGACGAAGGAAACCCACGCCGGACAACAACTTGTGAAGAGCGGCTTGCGTTGGTTTGGAGCGTCTAGTCTTGCGCGCAATTCTTGGGTTTCCGTTACGGTCGTTAAGTCGGCGCCGAAAGTCGCGTCGAAAACGTAATCGAATCCTAGTTTGCGTAAGACGCCCGGTAGAACCCCCTGCAAATTGACGCCGGGGTTTTCGCCGAACAATTCTCCTAACGAAACGCGCAACGCGGGCGCGGTCAACGCGACAAAAATCGGCGCCGACTCCTTGACGTCCGTCGAAATCGCGCGAGCGATTTGATTGGCGACTTCGGGAAATTGCAAACGTTCGTGCAATACGTTGTGTTTACAGGCTGTTACGCATTGACCGCAATGCGTGCAAATCGTCGCGACGTTTGCTTTGAGCGTCGCGCGATCATACCAATGGGAAACCGATTGTTCCATACACGCTTGGTCGCAGTGTCCGCAATTCAAACAACTGTGGGAGTCGCGAACAAGAGCGGGGTCGTCTTCCGATACGACGACCGCGTCGCACGGAAGCATATTTGCCTTACGATTTGCTTTGTATTCGCGGAACGTCTTGAAACCGTCCAATCCATACGGAAATTCATCCGCTTGAGATTCGTTCGTAAAGACCGACGTCAGCCCGAGCGCTACGCTTCCTAACGCGCCCGACTTAATAAACGCGCGTCGAGACGCGAGATTGTGTTCTATCTGTCGCATATCGTCCCTTTCTGAAATTTGACCTTTCCTTCATTATAGCTTTAATTAAAGATGTTACAAGGCTATATGGACGACAAACAGACGCTGAAGACGGCGCGCGCCTGTCGCGTCCGAGCCATAACAGAGTTTTGACGCGTCTGATCCGCCGCGTAAGCCGCGCGCGATAAGCCGCCCGTTTTTGGACGGGCGGACGGCGTTTCGCTTGACATAACGCCAAACGATATTTGTAATCGTTCTCGCAATATTCCGACCAAGGTACGCGTTGGAATCGCGCCGTAAGGCGCGCGCCAGCCGCCCGTTATATACGGGCGGGAAAGGTCTGATCCAACGACGCATAGATTTTAAGAATAAACGTCGCGGAGGAGTCGCGCCGTAAGGCGCGCGTGATAAGCCGCTCGTTACATATGAGCGGAAAATTGGAGCGCGCGGAGCGTAGATTTTCAATCTGATCGTCGTTTAATTTTGTCGACGACGTTTTCATCGACGCTTAGAACTGTATCGACGCGAATTTTTTTGGAATAAAACGCGAACAGTTGTAAATACAAACGTCGGTAGACAAATCGTAGCGTACCGTTTTGCGACGTTTTCCCGTCCGTATGTGACAGGCGGGTTCTGATTCAGGCGCTTGCGTGAAATTAATGCTGAAATTTACGCTTTGCCGATATGTCTTTCGTGGACGCTACTAAAGAAGAATCCAACCCGTCGTTAGTAAGAATTACTCAGATACTTTTCTAAAAAGACGCCGACGAGAAAAATTTTTTAAAAAGCCGCTTGACGAAATAAAAAGACCTGCTAAACTTACCCAAGTCGCAACTGAACGACAAGCAAGCAGACCCTGCGAAAGCGCGATTTGCTTGATTCGAACGCAAGTTCGAAGATATTTTACAATTAGGTAA
>JAZUGM010000159.1:0-11685 GCA_045641205.1 Thermoguttaceae bacterium | reverse complement strand
ATTAACCCCCTTTTTGTCGGAAATTTGGGAAGATGAACGAATCGGGCGTATTGGAATTGCGAGAGTCTTCTTGGCGATTTGTCGTTTCTATTTCGGGGGGCGGCTCCGCTTTTATTTCGGATTATCTCGGATTGCCGGGCGCTTCGTCTTCTCTTTTGGAAGCGTTTGTTCCTTACTCGCCCGAATCGACAAATCTATTTCTCGGGTTCCAGCCGGAAAATTACTGTTCCGAAAAGACCGCGCGACTTTTGGCTTCGTCCGCTTTGCGACGCGCGACGGAACTTGAATCGCTCGCCTTTGCCGATCGCGCGGATTCGTCGTCCGCCTCGCGCGATTTCTCGCGATTAGTTGGAATAGGGGCGACGGCGTCCCTTGTTTCCTCTCGTCCTAAACGCGGCGACCACCGCGTTTTTTGTGCGATTCAAACGCGTTTTGGAACTTTTTCCGCGTCGTTGACGTTGAAGAAAGACGCGCGAACGCGTCCTGAAGAGGAACGTCTTGCCGCCGATTTTATTTTGTCGACGGCGCTTTTTGTCGCGCGCTTGAGAAAAGAGGAGGCGAAAAACGGACGAACGAGCGACGATCGGCGCGAATATTCGACCAATCTTCCGCTCGAAACGGAGATTTCGCTTTACGCGGAGGACGTCGCGACGATCTCTTGGGCGACGTTCGATTCGTTTGAAGCCTCCTTAATTTTCGACGCCAACGAGGACGCGCAACTTAGCGCGGCGCTTTGGCGCGACGGCAAAATCGAACTTGTTCGCTTCGCGTCCGGGGAAGAATTCGAGCCGTCTCGTCCCGACGAACGGCGCGTCGTTCCTTCGTTTGAGAATCGCGCGCTCTTTCCCGGTTCTTTCAATCCGTTTCACGAGGGGCACCGACAAATAGCGGAGCTTGCGTCGACTTATTCGCGCGCGGCGCAAAATTGCGAGTTGGAAATTTCCGTTCGCAACGTCGACAAGCCGCCTCTCGACGCGCTCGAGATCGTTCGTCGCGTCGACGCGATACAAAAGGCTGCGCCCGGAACGCGCGTTTGGACTTCAAACGCGCCTCGCTACGTCGAAAAAGCGACGCTTTTTCCGGGCGCGACTTTTGCGTTGGGAACCGATACGATTTTACGTCTTGCCGATCCGAAATACGAGGGAAATTCAGTCGAGCGCAGAGACGCCGTATTGGAACGACTGCGCGCGCTTGACGTAAAATTTGTCGTTTTTGCACGAAAAATTAACGGCGCGTTTTTGCCTAGAGAAGAATTGGAGGCGCGTCTGCCCGACGCGTTGAAGGAACGCTGTCGTTTTCTTTTGCCTGAAGAATTTTCGAACGACGTTTCTTCAACGGAATTGAGGCGCGCGTCAAGCGAACGAGAGAAGAGCGCCGCGAATCGCTAAAGGACGTCGACGCCGATAATAAACCGTCGTAAACGAGTCGTCGTCAATAAATCGAGCCGCTATATTTCAGCGTTTGGTAGTTCTGATACGCCAAATAGAAGAAAAAGAACGCCGCGAAAAGAGAACCTTCGCTCAAAAAGAGCGCCGCGACGATCACCCCGCAAACGATCGAAATTTTTAGTCCCAACAACGCGCCTCGCGCTCCGTTTTTGGCGACGAGCGCCGACGTCAGAACTTGTCCGCCGTCAAGCGGAAAGATCGGAACCAAGTTGACGAAACTCCAAAAGAATCCAATCCAAAAGAATCCGTAAACGAAATAAGAAAACGCCATACGAATCGGAGAAGACGACTGAACTCCAATTAACCAATCTGCGGGAAAAACGACGGGCAAGAACCCAAATTCCAAAAAGTAGGAGAAGGAACTTCCTTCAAGAAACGCGATCAGAAGCAAAACGACGGCGCCAATCAACGCCGCGCAAGGACCGGCGGCGGAAACTATGGCGCGCGATTTATGCGACGCGTTGAAAGTTGGCGTCCACGAGGTTACGCCGCCAAAAACAAAGGCGCCGCTCGAGCCTCGTCCGATTCCTAAATCGATCGCCGGTCGAGCGCCTAGAAGACGCCGCGCCGCGAGCGCGTGTCCAAGTTCGTGCAAGAGAAAGGACAATAAAACGGCGGCGCTCCAGCCAATCAGACCGAACAGCCAAGACCCTTTGCCTTCATAGCCCGAAACGAAGGGTGAAAATAGGACGCAGAGTATCCAAAAGCTCGGCATAACGCAGACGGGAACGCCGAAAAGCGTGAAATTCCAGTTGTATTTGGATAGATTCATAACGAACGTTCCCGTTGCGTTTCTCTAATTGGGGCGATTATATAAGGACGTCGATTCAAGAACGCCGTTCAAATTCCGGCGCGCACGGCGGCGCAAAGACCGCGAACGTACCCGAGCGATTCCATAAAGCCGGGGAACGGATCGGAGGCGTCGGCTTCGTATTCGAAGGGCGCCACGCGATCGTATCCAACTTCAACCAGCGCGCGAATCATACCGAGCAAGTCTAAGACGCCTCGCCCGCAAATGACCGCGTGCCCGTCCGCCGCCGCTTTGTGCATATCTTTGAAGTGGAAGTCGAAGACGCGCGAATGGAATTTTCGCACGGCTTCCGACGGGTCTTCTCCGCCGCGAATCGAGTGCCCAATATCGAGCGCGATTCCCATACGCGGATCCATATCTTTGACGCGTTCCCAAACGTTTGCGGCAAGCGGGTAAAGTTTGTCGCCCGGTCCGTGATTATGGATCGCCATCAGAATATCGGTTTCCTTGACTTTTTCTTCGACGTAAGAGAGCAATTCCCACGCCGGGACGCCGACGATAGAGACGCAACCGAGCGCTTTCGCATATCGAAACGCGTTGTCGACGTCTTCTTTGGATTTCATATAGATTACGCCGCAACTGTAAACGTTCAGTCCGGCGTCGGCAAATTTCTTAGCGACGGCGGCGCATTCTTCGTCGGTCGAGTTCAATTTGAGGTGGAAATCTTTAAGCGAAACTTTTTTGACGTTCGCTTTTTGACACCATTTGATTACTTGATCAACGTCGAAATTACGGAACGAATAGGAGGCGAGCCCCAGTTCGAATTTGATTTCTTTTGCCGCTTCGTCCGCGCGCGCGAGACTTACGGACGTTCCGTTCAACGCCAACGCGGCGGACGCCGCGCCCGCCGCCGTAAAGAAAGATCGTCGAGAAAGATTCATTGAATTGCCTTTGCGCTTAGGAAAAATAAAAACTTAAAAACACGCGTCGCCTTTTCAATACCTTGAACGACGCGCGTAGAAAGGGCGCGTCGCCGTTCATAAAATATCAAAGGGCGAATATGCAAAGAAAACGACCGGCGCCGCGAATCATTCGGTCGGCGGATCGATTCCAAAATCTTTAATCGTAAGGAGCGAACGGAACGAGTAGCCGCGCGATTTGAACGCTTCGGCGCCTCCTTCCATTCGGTCGATAATCGCAATAACGCCGTCGACGACGATTCCTTCCGCTTCGAGACGTTCGATCGCCTTGAGAGAACTTCCTCCGGTCGTTACGACGTCTTCGACGACGACGACGCGATCGCCCGATTTTACGGGACCTTCAACGTATTTGTTCGTGCCGTGTCCTTTGCTTTCTTTACGAACGAGGAACCCTTTGAGATCGAGTCCCTTGATTCCAGCGACCGTCAGAATCGCGGCGGTAATCGGGTCGGCTCCGATCGACATTCCGCCGACGGCGTTCGGCAAAGTTCCGTCCGCGAGGAGAAGGTCAAGAATGCCCTCGCCGACGAGCGTTAGCCCGCGCGAATCGAGCGTCGTCATTTTGCCGTCAAGATAATACTTCGCTTTTTTGCCCGACGCTAAAATAAAATCGCCAAACTTGAGCGAACGGTCGCGAATAATCGCTTGAAGCTCCTCTTTATTATACATTGCTTTCGTCGCCTTTTTGAAACGCCCCTTTTGAAGCGGCGCGTCGGACGGTCTTTGCCGTCGCCGACGCTTGGTTCTGTTGCCAAAATCCGTCGTTCGCGAATTGCAAACGGGACTTCGTAATTATACAAAAACGGACGTTTGTTTCAACGCCCCGCTTTTTTTTAAGCGGAGGTCGGAAGTTTAACGACGTCTAAATTATTCACGCGAATCGAAAGCGTTTTTTTTCAAGATAATTTCAATTATTTTGAAAAAAGTTAGATTGACAAAACTTTTTTTGACGATAACATTGTTAGTCGAGGCTAAGATTTCGCGACAAAGAAGTTTTGGCTCCTTGTTTGAGGTTTGTTGCATAACGCCGATAACATAAGGTAAGAAGAGGATTTAAGCAAGATGAGTTTGTCCAGAGTCGAGTATGGAAAGAAGGTCGTCGTCGTTTCCCTTGAGACTAGTCGCGCTTTAGAAGAGCGTCTTGCGTCCTTGGGAATCTTCCCCGGCGCGGAACTCGAAGTCGTCCGCAGTTCGCGAAAAGGCGATATGATTCTGGGTTGTCTTGGCGGTCGTTTTGCTCTTGGACGCGAGTTGACGAACGCGATTCGCGTCGCTTGATTCAGGGCGCTTGATTCAGGGCGCCTGATTCTTTCTTCGCCTTGCCCGCCCGTCTTGTTTGTCGCTTTCGGTTCGTAATAGGCGCGATCGAGGGGCGACTTGAGTTTGGCGAGTTTAATTGCCGAACGTTCCTTATGTTTTCTTTGTTTCTTAGCGTCGGTTTCTTTTCCGCGCGCGTCGACGTCGTTACGGTTTGAAGCAATTCGCGCGGCTACAAATAGCGATAGGTTTCTTGATGACTAAAGAGAGCGTTCAGACGTTGAGCGTCGTTTTCGTCGGCAATCCCAACTGCGGCAAGACGACGTTGTTCAATCGCTTGACGGGCGAGCGTCGCGCGGTTGGGAATTATTCGGGCGTTACGGTCGACGCCGCCGTCGGTTCTTTTACGCGCGACGGGATCGTTTTTCACGTCGTCGACTTACCCGGAACGTACAGTCTGAATTCGACGTCGCACGACGAGTTAGTCGCGCGAAACTTTCTTTTAGAAAAGGGCGCCGACGTTTTAGTCAACGTGGTCGACGCGTCGAATCTTGAACGCAATTTATTTTTGACGTCGCAACTCAAGGAACTTGGAATTCCGTTGGTAATCGCGTTGAATATGTGCGATCTAGCAAAATCGCGCGGGCGCGCTTACGACGTCGGCAAACTTTCTCAAGCGTTCGACGCGCCGATTATCGAAGTCGCGGGTCTTACCGGCGCCGGTCTTGATCTTTTAGTCGCCGCTCTTCCGAAACGCGCGACGGAACTTCCAAAGAAAGAAATCGACGCGCGCTTGCGTTTTTCCGCAGGTCTTGAGCGCGAGATCGAAGCGGTTGAAAACGCCCTTGCAACGAGTCCAAGCGGAAAATTCAAGGAAGAAACGCGCGGGAAATCGGAGCTTGACGGAAAAACGCGTCTGCGTTGGCTCGCCGTTAAATTACTGGAAAAAGACGAGGAGACGACGAACGCTTGGAACGAGCCCGGCGTCGAAGAAGTCGTCGCGAAGTCGCGCGCGAGACTTGAGTCGACCGGGACGCCTAGTTCCGCGATTATCGCGTCGGAACGTTACGCTTGCGTTCGTAAAATTTGCAAAGACGCCGTTGCGGAGATCGACTCGAAACGCGTCGAATGGACCGATAGAGCGGACCGTATTTTGACGCATCCCGTTTGGGGATTGGGAATCTTTTTTGCCGCGATGTTCGCCGTGTTTCAGCTGACGTTTACGCTGGGGAACGCGCCCGTCGCGTTGTTGGAAAGAGCTTTCGACGCGTTGACCGGCTTATGCGAAAGAATTTGGGCGGATTCGTCCGACGGCTTGTTGCGTTCGATGATAGTCGACGGGATAATCGGGGGCGTCGGGGGCGTGGTCGTTTTCTTTCCGAATATATTTATTTTGTTCGCGGCAATTTCGGTTCTTGAAGAATCGGGCTATATGGCGCGCGGCGCTTTTTTGACGGATCGCTTTCTGAAACGATTTGGTCTTTCCGGCAAGAGCTTTATTCCGATGCTCGTCGGTTTCGGCTGTTCCGTTCCAGCCGTAATGGCGACGCGCGTTATCGAGGACGAAAAATCGCGGTTGTCGACGATGTTCGTCGTGCCTCTGATGAGTTGCGGCGCGCGTTTTCCGATTTACGTCCTTATTATTCCGGCGTTTTTTGCGCCAAAGTTCCAAGCTCCGATTCTGTGGTGCGTCTATTTTTTCGGCATACTTGTCGCGGCGATTTTGTCGAGCGTTCTTTCGGCGACGAAATTTCGCGGACAAACGAGTCCGATGTTGATCGAATTGCCCCCCTATCACACGCCGACGTTGCGAACGACCGGGGCGCGCGCTTTTGAACGCGGGTGGCAGTATCTTAAAAAGGCGGGTACGACGATTTTGGGCGTTTCCTTGGTTCTTTGGGCGCTCTCGACTTTTCCGCTCCTTCCGCAGGAACGCGCGCGATCCTTTGCCGAACGCGCCGAGGCGTTGCAACGCCAAGCGCGCGCGGACGCGGGCGAATTTGACGCGGAAACGATCGTCCGATCGTCGGACGCGCTCGCGCAAGAATGGGAAAAGTTGCGCGTCGAAAAAGCGGAAGCGGAACTTGAGTACAGCGTCGCCGGACGTATCGGCAAAGCGCTCGAGCCGTTGACGTCGCTCGCCGGATTTGATCGACGAATCGCAACCGCGTTGGTCGGCGCTTTGGCGGCAAAAGAAATTTTTATCGCGCAGTTGGGGATCGTTTTTAAAGTCGGGGGCGCCGACGAAAACGCTAGTTCGTTGCGCGAGACTTTTGCGCAAAATTATTCGCCCCTTGTCGGAATTTGCGTAATTATTTTTTGTTTGATCGGCGCGCCTTGCACGGCGACCGTCGTCGCTGCCGCCAAGGAGTCGACTTGGCGTTGGGCGTTGTTCCAGTGGTCGACTTTAACTTCCGTCGGATTTTTTCTTGCCGTTCTCGTTTATCAAATTGGTTCGCGTCTATTTTAACGTCGTTTCGACCTTAGGGCGACGTTTAAGCTGATCAAAGAAATACAAAGGAGGCGAATTAAATGTTAGAAAACGTCGTCGTTGCGCTTGCGATTTTCCTTGCGATCGTTTTTCTCGTCAGAAACGCCGTGAAGACGTACCGACGAGGCGGGTGTTCCGGCTGTTGCGATCGTCAAAAGGGCGCGACTTGCTCGTGTTGTTCCGCTTGTTTGAGAGCTTCTGAAGAAGACGTGAAGAAAGGCTAAACTTACGCGACGCGTCTTGAGCCGTTTTTTCGGGCGGATTGGCAAAAAATCGCCGAAAACCTCTTTTCAAGAGAACTCTTGGCGCTATAATGTAGAAGACTTGCCGAAGTGGCGGAATTGGCAGACGCGCTAGGTTCAGGTCCTAGTCCTCGTAACTGGGGGTGAAGGTTCGAGTCCTTTCTTCGGCATAGCTCGGCACAAAACGCAAAAAACGCGGAGATTAACTTACGTTGGTCTTCGCGTTTTTTGTTTACGCGGATATTCTCTAAGGAGAGCGAACGATGGAACGCGCGATCATACGCGTCGACGATTTGGACGACGCGCGGCTGGCTCCCTATTGGAATTTGCGCGAGCGCACTTTGCGCGGCGAATCGATTTTCATTGCCGAAGGCGCGCTTGTCGTCGAACGGCTCTTGCGTTCCCCATACGAAGTCGAATCGATTTTGATCGTTCGAGGCGCGCAAGATTTGGACGCGGTTTTGCGTTTTGCGCCCCCCGACGTTCCGATCTATTCCGTCGACGGACGCGACGCCGGAAATAAGTTGTTAGGGTTCGAATTTCATCAAGGCGTTCTCGCGTTGGGGCGCCGCGCGAGCGTTCCGAATTTTGTCGAAGGAATAGAGCGCTATTTTAGCGGCGAATCTCGACGAGCGCCCGACGCGAACGCGCGTCCTTACGCGCCGAACGACGATTCCAATGGGCGGCGCGCTTGGGTCGTTTTGCCCGACGCGACGAAGCCGGATAATTTGGGCTTAGTTTTTCGTTGCGCCGCCGCGTTGAACGCGGAAGCCGTCGTCTTAGGCGAGCGGTGTTGCGATCCCTTTTCGCGCCGCGCGTTGCGCGTTTCGATGGGCGGCGTCTTACAAACGCCGATCTATCAAGCGACGAACCTTCTTGAAGAAATTCAAGAAGTGAAACGACGACGCGCTATTCCGTTCTATGCGACGGTCTTAGACGACGAGGCGAAGGCGTTGCCCGATTTGGCGCGAGAATTTCACGCAACGCGCGAGGCGGCGTTCGTTTTTGGCAACGAATATTCGGGTTTGACGCCCGAAATTGTCGCGCTTTGCGATCAAAAAGTCGTAATTCCGATGCGCGGCGACGTCGATTCTTTGAATTTAGGCGTTTCGGTCGGCGTTTTTCTATACGAATTTAATAGACGCGTTTGAAGAAAATAGAACGCCGAGTTTAAGAAGAGCCGACGTTTTCAAGACGAAAGCCCGTCGCAAAAGGCGGGCTTTTTATTCGTTCAAGAGATTTCAACGCTCATAGGCGTGGAAACTCTTGAAAAACGGTCGTATGGCGCTTTAACGCGCGAAGGTCGAACTAAAAGAATTCGTCCACGTTTTCTAAATCGGCGAAAATTTCGTCGACGTAGGAAGCTTGAGCGATCTCAATGCCTTGAGGCTCCGGCTGGTCGCGCGGTTCGTTCTTTGGCGCCGTGAATTGACCGTAGGTCCACTCGGAACGCCCGACTCCGTTGTACGCGGCGACTCTAAAGTCGTAAGTTTGACCGGCGTAGACGCTTCTGCACGTTCGAGAAACTACGTCCTTTCCGAGTTTAGCCGCAAGATACCAGGTTTTTCCGCCGTCCTTAGAATACTCGACCGTGAATCCCGTCTCGTTCGTCGAATTGTCGCGCCAAGACATAGACACGGAAAGCGTTTTCGCGTCGTAAACGCCAAAAGCGACGTCGCTTGGCGCTTTGGGCGCCTCGTTATGTAAGGACGCGACGACCCAATCGGAATATCCGGCGGCGTTAAACGCGGCGACGCGGAACGTATAATCCTTGTCGGGGTAGACGCCGGTGCATATTCTTGACGCGACGTTGGCGCCCGTGACTTGCGAAAGATTCCAAGTTTTTCCGCCGTCTTTGGAGTATTCGACTCTGAATCCGTTTTCGTTGTTCGAATTGTCGCTCCAATACATTGCAACCTTTTTACCGGTCGAATCGTAGTCGCCAAACGTAATATTGCTTGGCGCCGTCGGCGCGTCGGCGGTGAGCGACGCGACCGTCCAATCGGATTGACCGACGCAGTTAAACGCGGCTACGCGATACATATAGGGCTTGTTGGGCGAGACGCCTTTGCAAACGCGAGACGTCGTATTCGCGTCCATTTCTTCCGCAAGAGTCCAAGTTGCGCCTCCGTCGATCGAATATTCGATTTTGAACCCGTCTTCAACGTTCGAATTATCGTGCCAAGACGCTACGACCGTTTTGGTTTCGGGATTATAGTCGCCGAAAACAAGACCGCTTGGCGTTTTGGGGACGGCGGCGGCAAACGAAGCCGTCGCCGCTTGGGATTCGCCGACTGAATTGAACGCGATCACGCGGAAAAGATAGGTTTGACCCGCCTCGAGCCGAGTACAGACGTGCGAAGCGACGTTCATTTCCGTCGTTTCCGCAAGAACCCAAGTTTTCCCATCGTCCTTCGAATATTCGACTTTAAATCCAAGTTCGTTTTCCGAATTGTCGGTCCACGACGCCACGACCGTCTGAGCCGCTTCGTCGTAATTGGAGAAAACGAGGTCGCTTGGAGCGATCGGAGACGTCGCGCTAAAGAATCCCGTCGCGCTATCCGAGTATCCGGATTCGTTGAACGCGTAGACGCGGAACATATAGCCGTTATGAGGATAGACGGCCGTGCACGTTCTCGAAGTCGCGTTGGCGGGAAGTTGTTGCGCAAGACGCCAAGTCTTTCCGCCGTCTTTGGAATATTCGACTCTATATCCAGTCTCGTTGTCGGCGACATCCTTCCACGACATAACGAGCGTTTGGGAAGCCGCGTCGTACCTGTCAAAAACGACGTCGCTTGGCGCCGCTGGTTTCGCAACGGAGAAAGTCGCTTCCGTCCAATCGGAATAACCGCCGCCGTTGAACGCCGCGACGCGGAACTTGTAGACGTAACTTGCATAAACGCCCTTGCAAACTCTTGACGTCGCGTCGGCGCCAAGAATACTTGCCAACGCCCACGTTTTACCGCCGTCTTTGGAGTATTCGACTCTAAATCCAGTCTCGTTGTCGGCGTGGTCGTCCCAAGACATAGAAACGGTTCTAGTCGTCGGATCATACGATCCGAAAACAATATTGCTCGGCGCTTTTGGCGTCGGGACGGCGAAGGTCGTCTCCGCCCAGTCGGACTCTCCAATGGAATTGTACGCCGCGACGCGGAAAAGATAGGCGGATTCGTTTGTTATGCCTTTGAAGACGATAGACGTTTGATTGGCGCCAAGAATACCGGCGATCGTCCACGTTTTTCCGTCGTCTTTGGAATATAGAAGCCTGAACCCCGTTTCGTCGTCGGAATTATCGACCCAAGAGACCGTCGCGGACTGCGTCGTCGGATCGTAGTCTTTGACGACTAAGTCGCTTGGCGCTTTGGGTTCCGCGATCATAACGGACGCGGTCGTCCAATCCGAATAACCGCCGGAGTTAAAAGCGGCCACGCGATACAGATAATCGCGACGAACGGCTATGTCGGTGCAAATTCTCGAAGTCGTATTGCTTGGAAGAGTTTCCGCAAGCGTCCAATCGAGTCCGCCGTTTGTCGAGTACTCGACTACAAATCCGGCTTCGACGTCGGAATTGTCCGTCCAAGACATAGCTAGGGTTCGGGACGCCGCGTCGTAGGAACCGAAGACAATATCGCTTGGAGCCTCCGGCTTTTGGACGCTAAACGTCGCTTCCGTCCATTCGGACAAAGCCTCTTCGTTGAAGGCTTGAACGCGGAAAACATAGGGGACGTTTATTGAAACGTTCTCGCAAACGAACGACGTTTGATCGGCGCCGACGACGCCGACGCACGTCCATATTTCCCCGTCGACTTCGGAACGTTCGATATTGAATCCGACTTCGTTATCGGAATTATCGATCCAAGAAACCGTAACCGTTTGCGAGGCGGCGTCGTAGTCGCCAAAAGTCAACTCGCTTGGCGTCGTAGGAACCGCCGGAGCAAAAGACGCTTCCGTCCAATTTGAGCGTCCCGAATCGTTCAACGCCGCGACTCTATAGATTTGCGGACAAACGACGGCGACGTCTTGACAGACGAAAGAAGTTTGATCTTGTTCGACCGTTCCCGCAAAATTCCAAGTCAAACCGTCGTCGTCTGAACGCTCGATACGGAACCCCGTTTCGTTGTCGGAATTGTCCGTCCAATAGACGGCGACCGTTTGGGTCGTCGCGTCGTAAACGCCGAACGAAACGTCGCTTGGAGCCGCCGGAACTTGGACGACGTAAGACTCGTAAACCCATTCGGAGAGAGCTTCGTCGTTGACGGCTTGAACGCGGAAAACATAGGAAGACTCGGCGGAAACGTTCCCGCAAACGACCGACGTTTGGTCGGCTTCAACGAAATCGACGAAAGACCAAGTCGTTCCAAAGTCGTCCGAATATTCGATTCGGAATCCGACCTCGTTGTCGGAATTGTCGATCCAAGACGCCGTAACAGTTTGAGAGGCGGCGTCGTAGTCGCCGAGCGTCAACTCGCTTGGCGCGGCGGGAACGGCGGGACTAAAGGACGCTTCGAGCCATTCC
>JAZUGM010000158.1:0-1792 GCA_045641205.1 Thermoguttaceae bacterium | reverse complement strand
CTCAGAGAACGACATGGCTACGATCCGACTTGAGCTTTTTCGGATATATGGCGTATAGCGTTTGTTTTCTGGCGCCAATCTTGATTCTGACGACGATCATATTCCTCTAAGGTAAGCGTTCACGAAAAAAACGCGCAATGTTTCACGATATGGAAAAAGAAGTTTTGAGGAAAGCTCCGTTTATAACCTTTACAACTTTGGCAAAATAAGGTTTAATATAGGAAACGGGGCGTTTTTTTCCTTTTAAACTCGAGCGCAGTTCGGCGGTTTGACAGATGGCGATTTCGCGTTTTAATCGTTTTATATTCGCAAAAACGGCTTGGTTTTCCGACTCAACGCGGAAATACGCGCGTGCCGTCGAGTCGACGTTTTGCCTGTTGGCGTGTTGCGCGTTAAGTTCGATCGGGGCGTTTGCCGACGAGCCCGCGCAAATAGGAGCGCGCACGGGCGCGGCGACGCTTGGAAGCGTCGACGTCGAGTCCGGCGTCCCGGCTTCTCTTAGCGACGATTCGGCTTTTCCAAGCGTCGGCGAATCTTTTTCGTCGACGTTTCAAACGCTTGCGGAACCGACTGAAGCGAACTCGACTCCGAACTCCGAGTCCTTCGGCGACGCCGGGCAAAAAACGCCGTTGGAAAGGGAAGGGGACGGGAATAATTTCGATTTGTCTTCGTTCGGAGAAGAAGATAATTCGAGCGTTTCGGAAACGCCAATTAGCGGAGATAAAGCGCCGACGTCGTTTTTGACGGACGGAACTAAGGCGTTGTTGGCGCCGACCGGAATTTCGACTTCGTTGAAAGCGATTCTCATAATGTCGCTTTTTACCGTCGCGCCCGGCGTCTTATTAATGACGACTTCTTACGTGAGAATTTCGATCGTTTATTCGATCTTGCGCCAAGCGCTCGGCTTAGGACAGATTCCTTCGAATCAAGTCGTCGCGACCTTGTCGGTTTTTCTGACGATTTTAATTATGTTTCCCGTATGGTCGACGATTTACGGCGAGTCGATCGAACCCTATTCGAAGGGAGAAATATCGGGCAAGGCGGCGCTAGAAATCGGTCAGAAGCCGTTGCGCGATTTCTTGTGGAAGCAAATTGAGAAGTCGGGCAATACGGACTCGATCACGATTTTCGCACGATACGTCCCCGAAGTCGCGACGGCAAAAACTGCCGACGAAACGCCTTGGCGCGCACTTGCGCCCGCGTTTTTGTTGAGCGAACTGAAGACCGCGTTTCTAATTGGGTTCCAAATTTTCTTACCATTTTTAATTATCGACGTCGTAGTGTCCTGCGTTTTAGTTAGCGCGGGTATGATGATGCTTCCGCCCGTCGTCGTGTCGGCGCCCTTTAAATTGATTCTTTTCGTCTTGGTCGACGGCTGGACCTTGACGACGGGGTCGTTATTGTCAAGTTTTGCGTAAAAAACTCATTTCGATTTAGATCACGAAATAAAATGGATTCGGACGCGATCGTTTCATTAGCGCGCAATAGCGCGACGTTGATTCTTCTGATTGGGAGTCCCGTTTTGCTCGTCGGGCTCTTGGTCGGCTTGGTCGTCGGATTGGCGCAGGCTTGTACCCAAATTCAGGATCAGACGATACCTTCTATTGCGAAGATCGTCTCGATGCTTGCGGCTTTTGCCCTCTTTCTTCCTTGGAGCCTGTCAAAACTGGTCGAGTTTTCGCAGAATTTGTTGGGCAATCTTTCAGATTTTTCGACGTTCCTTGGCGTTTGAACCTTGGAAAAATCGCAACGCGGCGACGCGTAAAACGTCGATTTCAAAAAAAACGACGAA
>JAZUGM010000157.1:0-3938 GCA_045641205.1 Thermoguttaceae bacterium | reverse complement strand
TCCTTCGTCGTCGTTCGGCATAAAGAAATCGACGTAAGGCATCAGCGGCTCGAGCGCGGGCCAATAGGGGCGCGTTCCGTAAAGAACGACGTCAAGAATCGTCTTTCCCCCGCGCGCTTGGAACGCTTTGAGATAATCGACCGTCTCTTGCGACTCCAATTTTTCCATCATAAGAAAACCGCCGATGTAGAGTACTTCCGCCTCTTTCGTCCACACTTCTGGAATATCGCCAATTTCAAATTTGGCGTTGGCTCCGGTCGTGCTGACAAAGCGTCGATCTTCGCCCTTGACGTTGACGATAAGCGAGCAACCGGGGCTAGAATTCTCGATTCGTCGAACGCCCGAAACGTCGACAAGCGGATTCGACAACGATTTCAGAATATGGTCGCTAAAGGCGTCGTCTCCCACGCAACCGCACAAACCGGTCGGAACCTCAAGACGCGCTAAATTGATCGACACGTTCGACGCGCAACCGCCGAGCGTCAACTCGACGCGATCCGTTTGAACCAACTCGCCCGGCGCCGGCGCGTGGTCGATCGGGGCGCACCCTACGTCTGCAAACAAAATTCCAGCGGACAAACAACGCGGTTTAAAATCCATTACGACAACCCTCTAAAGTTAAGTATGTTAAAAAGACGTTTAATCCTGTTTCCAATTTTTCAAAACGCGGTCGGTCGCGTCGTACCCGCTCTTGACGCAAGCGGGCAATCCCACGCCGTCGAGCGCGTTTCCCGCTAAAGCAAGCGTCGGAATCTTGTCAAGCGCGACTTGCAAACGTTTGCGCCAGTCGAGTCGACCAAGATAATATTGGGGCATTGCGTTTGGAAAACGCGCCACGTCCGTCGCCAAGGGCGCGCCTTTGACGTCGAGCAACGCGCGAACTTCGTCGACGACGCGCGCGACAAGTTCGTTCTCGCGTAATTCCACCATTTCCGGGGCGCGCGCGCCTCCGACAAACACGCGCAACAACGTCGTTCCTTTCGGCGCGCGCGTCGGATACTTATAACTGCTGAAACTACCCGCGACGACCCCGTTTTTTTCCGAGGTCGGAACGACGAATCCCATTCCTTGCACAGGACGCCCTATTTGCTCGTCGCGAAACGCCAAGTGAACGATCGCCACGCCGGTATGTTCCGTTTGACCGTAAAGCGACGCGACTTCGGGCGCGACGTCGCGCAACGCGGAACTCGCCGCGCTCGAATCTGTCGCAAAAATAACGGCGTCAAAACGACCCGCCTCGCCCGAAGTCGAAACGACGTTCCACCCGGCGCCGTTTTCCAACGCTTCGACGCGTTCGACAGCGCGATTAAGTTTAATCTTCTCGCGTCCCAATCGGTCGGCAAGTCGTTCGGGCAGGGACTGCATTCCAGACTTGAGCGTAATAAAAAAGCTATACCTAGCGCCGCTTTCTTCTTCTCGTTTGATTTTTCGCGCCGCCTTTTGCGATTTCGTCATCGACCATATTAACGAACGGTCTTTCGCTTCCATCTCGGCAAATCGCGGCAAAGTCGCCTGTAAACTCAATTTTGCGGCGTCTCCGCCGTAAATTCCCCCAACGAGCGGCTCGATAATACGATCAAACGCCTCCTTGCCAAGACGACGCTTCGCAAAGGACGCAAGAGACTCTTCTTCGGAACTTTTGCGTCGAGGCAACAGTAATTCCATTCCGCAACGAAGTTTGCCCAAGGGCGTCAACAGGGGCGTGACGATCATCGGGTATAATTTTGTCGGCGCCATCGTCATAAAACCGTCGGGCAACGCGTACAAACGACGATTACGAACGACAAACGTTCGGCGATAACGGTTGTTGGTCGACTGCAATTCTTCCTGAAAACCCAGCTCTTTACACAATTCTAGCCCCCAAGGAACCGTCGTAATGAAATTGTCGACGCTAAGTTCGCAAAGGAACCCGTCGACGTTTCGCGTACCGATTACGCCGCCGACGCGCGAGGACTTTTCCCATATTTCAAATTCAACCTCGGGCGCCTTAGCGCGTAGTCGCCGCGCGGCGGCAAGACCCGATATGCCCGCGCCAATGATCGCGACGCGGCGAATTTGCGTTGAAGTCGGTTCGGTAAGCAACGACGTCTTCTCCTTTCAATTTAACGAACGCGTCTAATTAATCGCGCGGAACGTCGGCGACGATCCGTTCGATTTCTTTTCGAATTTCGGCGGCGTCTCGGTCTTCGTTCCAACAAGCGCGTTGAATACGCTCAAGAGTTTGAGAATCGTTCACGGAAGCGACTTTTTGATAGATTTCGTCGGAAGGCGCAATTTTGTACGTCGACGTTAAACAATTTAACAACTGCTTACGGAACATACGCGCCAAAGCGTCGCGCTCGTTTGCAACCGCGTCTCGTTCGCTTGCAACGGCGTCTCGTTCGCTTGCAACCGCGTCTCGTTCGCTTGCAACCGCGTCTCGTTCGCTTGCGACTGCGTCGTATTTCCTCGCAAAAGTATCGCGCTCGTTTACGACGACGTCGTATTTCCTCGCAAAAGTATCGCGCTCGCTTACGGCGGCGTCATATGCGGCGCGATAGCTTTCGTAAAAAGTTGGCAATACGGTCGCCGTAAACTCGTCCAAACTGAAGGCGCTTGAAAAATTCATTGGCATGCCGGTGTTCTCCTCAATTTCAGTCAAAACGTCCTTAGTCGTGGGAGTCTCGGGACGAAACGTGCGAATATACTGCAAATATTTGGCGCAAGCGACGGTTCCGTCTTGTATTCTCGGGTCTTTTTCGACTTGCGTCAAACAGCGATACGTAAAACCGGCGATTTCTTTGCGTTCCTCTTTTGGCTCGCAAGTCGTCTTTCTTGCCAGGCGTTCCAAATAAAGGAATAGTCCCAAGAGCGGCTCGCATTCGCGGATCGCTTCCAATTTCTTCTCGCTAATTCTGAAATGTTGATACCAAAAGTTCGGAACCGTTTTGCGCAATCCTGGAACCCAACGCAAAACGTCGCGCAAAAAATACGTCTTACGATTTTGCCATTCTTGGGAAAAGACGATCGAATAAGGAGTCGGCAAAAGCCCGTTCTCGTCGGCAAAAAACTTTCGATTCGCGCGCATAACGCCCAAAAGATTCGCCGTGTAACGCAACAGTTGGATCGAGACGTACAACTCGTCTTCAAATTTATGTTCCAACACGATAACAAAAATCGCGGAACCGAACTCTCGTCCGCGTCGCGCTCGAAACTTCACCTTGAAAAAAAAGTCGCCGATATGCTCTTTCCCGTCGGGCGCGACCAAACGTGGTTGCAAATAGTCGAGAGTCGCCATATCCAAACGTCTCAAAAGACGTTTCGGCAAAATAAACTCAAAAAACAAGCGCGCCGTGAGAAGATTCGAAAGAATCGCGGCAAAAAATTTATCGCTCGTCATTTCGGAGTCGTATTTAACCGAAGTTTTGTCGTCGTTTTTAACTTCGCGTTCTTCTTTTGCTTCCATTCTCGACCTCCAAGGACGTTTCCGACGTCGCTCGAACGACTCGAAGACGTCAAGGTTATTTTAGCGCCCCGATTTGCAAGCGTCAAGCCGTCGTTTCATTGTGCAAAAAAAGGCGTATTTTTTTCATTTCTCAGCTTAATTTTATTGACGCGAGCTTTTCGAGGCGCTACATTATTATCGAAGGAGCTTGTCGCGCGTAGCGACGCCCCAAACAACGACGTCCCTAAGGGAGATATTCATCGTGCAACATCATATTTTATCGCGTTTCGGAGGCGTTTCCCTCCTTGCGCTAGTCGCGACTTTCTTCGTCTCGACTAACGTCCTCGCAGTAGACGCGCCGAACGCCGAATCGTCGTCGACGATCGCGCTCGACGATCTCGATTTGTCGCTTATCGACTGCGGATACGGTCAAGCTCGTAAAAATCTAGCGACCGACGGAGGCGCCCTCTCCCTCTGCGGACGCACTTACGAACACGGACTAGGCTGGCATACC
>JAZUGM010000156.1:0-5913 GCA_045641205.1 Thermoguttaceae bacterium | reverse complement strand
CGAACCTTGTTTGGAATATTCCGTGAACGATTACTACGTTTTTTGGTAATGATGGCGTCCGCCGATATGTAATCGGCGTCTTCCACGCCCGCCTAACGGCGGGGTTCCGTCCCAAACTTTATTCGTGAACGCATACAAAATTGAAAAGAGATAAAAACGGTTCTTTTTTTGTTTTTTTTCTTCCTTCTTTGCTTGTCGTCTGTTATACTGTCGTCGTTCGGTCGATTTTTTGTCGATCGTTCGAATCGACGTGAGATTTGGAGAAGAAGGTTGCTATGAAATTTCAAAGGACGACGCTTGAAAACGGACTGGAAATCATCGCGGAAACGAACGAAGACGCGCGTTCGACTTCCCTTGGCTTTTTTGTCAAGACCGGGGCGCGCGACGAAACGGACGAAATTGCCGGCGTAAGTCATTTTCTCGAACATATGGTCTTTAAAGGGACGGAACGTCGTAGCGCCGCCGACGTGAATCGCGAACTAGACGAACTTGGCGGCGTTTCAAACGCTTTTACGACGGAAGAAATCACGGCTTTTTACGCCAAAGTGTTGCCCGAACTGCAGGAACGCGCCGTCGATTTGCTTGGCGATATTTTGCGTCCTTCGTTGAGAAAGTTCGATTTCGACGCCGAAAAGCAAGTGATCCTTGAAGAGATCAAGATGTACGAGGATCAGCCGCCGTTTGGCGTCGACGAAAAATGCCGCGCTTTTTTCTGGAAGGGACACCCTCTTGCGCGCAGCGTTTTGGGTACGCTCGATTCCGTCGGGAGCTTGTCGGTCGAGGCGATGCGCGAATATTTCGACCGTCGATACGGCGCCAACAACGTCGTTTTCGTCGCGTGCGGTCAAGTCGATTTCGACAAATTGACGAGTTGGGTCGATCGCGCTTGCGGAACGTGGAAGCCGCAGGAAACAGGGCGCGAGAGTTGGCGTCCGCAGGGCGTTCGCGAGACGCGCGTCGTCGTTCGGGAGGAGACTTCGCAAGAATACGTTTTTCAACTTGTCGACGCGCCGACGGGCGTCGATTCCGATCGATTTGCCGCTTCGATTCTGACGACGATTCTCGGGGACGACGTGGGTAGTCGCCTCTTTTGGGAACTTGTCGATTCCGGTCGCGCCGAGACGGCGGCTCTTTATCTTTCCTCTTTTTCCGACGCGGGCGCTTTTTTGACGTCGCTCGTCTGCAATCCTAACGACGTCGACGATAATCTTGCGACGATTCGCGACGTTTTGCTCGAGGCGCAACAAGGCGGAATTACCGAAGAAGAGCTGATTCGCGCTAAGAACAAAATACTCACGGGCGTCGCTTTGAGCGGGGAACGTCCTCAAGCGCGTCTTTTTGCGATCGGCGAGGAATGGACGACGCGCGGTCAATATCGTTCCGTCGCCGACGATCTTCAAACGTTGCGCGAGATCACGCTCGACGAAGTCGACGGAGTTATGAAGAAATATCCTTTTGACAATCCGTTTACGATCGCGGTCGGCTCCGTCGATTCGTTGCGGGATTTCTAAGGCTTCCGCCTAACGAGAAAGCAGACTCGACGAACGAAGACGACAAAAGACGGGCGAAGTGAAAAACTCGCGCCCGTCTTTTTTTAGACCTTTTTCTAACGACAACGCTTCTGTTACGCGTCGTCGCGTTTGTCTTATTTTTATTCTTCCGTAGCTTCTTCCGCTTCCGCCGCTTCCTTAGCTTTTTCGACTAGCTTTGCGACGAAGGCGACTACTTTGTCGAAGGTCGGCTTGGAGTTGTTGAAGAAATTTTCGTCGTATTTTAAGGCGATAACGTCGCCATCAGCCTCGTATTGCGAGAAAACGTCGTACAACTCGTTCAAAAGAGATTCGAGTTCCTCAACGTTTTCGGCAATGGGCGTTTCCGAAATCGTTTTACTTTCCAACAATCCGGCTAACAATTTTGAGTACGCTTCTTTTGCTTTGACCTTATTAAGTTCGACGTATTTTTGGGCGGCGTCAGCAGACTTCGCTTGGATTACTCTAGAAACGCTCGGAGCCTCGAGGTTGACGGAAACGGCGGCAAAAGAGACGCATTCGCTCGCTTCTTTTGAGAGCGCGTTAAATTCGTTTAAAGAATTTTTCACAACTTCGGCGACTTCTTCCGCGCCTTCGGCGGAGTCCAACAACGTCGCTACGGAGTCTAATTGCTTTTGAATCATAGCGTCGTTGCGCGAACTGAGCGAGACGCTTACGAACGCGGCGTTCGGATCGCCCGCTTTGAATCCTTTGGCAAATTCCGGCTTTTCGACCGTATTGAACTTGGCGAAACGATTCTTGGCGTAAGCTTTGGCTTCGTCGGCTTCGACCATACTCGGAATGAGTAAAACGATCATAAAACCGTTGCGTTCGAATCGATATTTGATCGAAGAATTCAGCGCCTGATTCAATTCTTTCAAGCATTCTCGCATCTTCGCGACTTGTTCTTTCGACATATCCTTGGTCGGAATCGCCAAATAGGGATACAATACGGCGTCGTCTTTCGGCTGTTCGATCACGGCGTAAACGTACTTGACGCCGACTTCTTGAAGCGGCTTGACGTAAGTCGCGACGTTTTGCGCGATCATCATACCGACGAGAGGAAGCGTTTGCTTTAGTTGATCCGCCTGTTCTTTGTCTTGAACAAACGCGTCGACGACTCCGATCGCCGCTTTTTGGAACTGCTTGGAAAGTTGTTGACCGTCGATTTTAGAAAGGTCGGTACGAACGAGAGAAACCGTTTCTTCTTGAACGAGCGGCAAATAGTCGTCTTGCGCGACGGCAAAGCTAGACGCGAAAAAAGCCGCCGAAGCGACGAGCGCGAGGATTCCGAGACGTTTCATTAAAAACTCCTAGTTGGGGGGAAAACGACGCTTTGGCGGACGCTTAAAGATCGTCGAAAGGTCGACGATGCCGACGTCGTCTTGGCAAGCTCTTGTTGGGATCGACTCCATTTTATAGGAATAGTCCTTAGTTTGTAAATAGGAATAATTGAGAATTTGCAGAAAAAAGTTTTTTGGAATCTCTTGATATGAAAAATGATTGGTCTTTTTTTTTCAAAATCGTCGACGCCCGTTGTTTTATTTGTTATAATAACGTCCGACGTCGAGTTTGTAAGAACGGTCGACAAACGGCGTCGCAAGTTATTGACACGACGAATACGGTTTACGCTATGAACGCGCCAACGACAAAGGGCGTCGAAACGACGAACGACGCTTTTACCACCCCGAAAATTAACGCGCAGTCGCAACTTGACGTAATTTACGAATTCGCGGCGCCCGAAAACGTCGCGTTCAAGTATCGCGTCGCGGGTCCCTTTTCTCGCGCCTACGCTTATTCGCTCGACCTTTTGTTTATGTTTGCTTATTGGTTGGGGTCGATGATCGGAGTCGGGCTGTTTCTCGATTATTTGATTGGATACGACGGCGTTTTCGGCTGGTATAAGGAGTTGAAATCGACGTTGTTCAGCGTTTTTTTCTTTGTAAACACGACGTTTGTTTTCTGGTTTTGGACCGTTCTTTTTGAAGCCTTTTGGCAGGGACGCACGCCCGGCAAGGCGATCGTCGGCTTACGCGTGATTTCCTGTTCGGGTCGTCCTCTTCGTCTTAGCCAGGCGTTTGTTCGCAACGTTTTGCGCTTGGCGGATTTTATGCTTGGTCCTTTTGTAACGTTGATTATGGGCGCAAACGAACGTATGGCGCGTTTGGGCGACGTCGCTTCCGACACGGTCGTGATCGTCGCGCGCGGCGGACGAAAAAGAATCAAGCGCGACAAGAAGGGGAATCCGATCGTCAAAGAGCCCTTTGACGAAAAACTATTGTCAAACGTCGCGTCGAAGACGCCCGAAGATTTTATTATTTCCGATTCGTTGCGCAAGGCGCTTGATCTTTACGTTGCACGACGCGCCGATCTTGCTCCGCAACGTCGTCTTGAAATTGCGAGCGTCTTGGCGGATCGTCTGCAGGAGCAAGCGCGCGTTAGCCCCCGACTCAATCCGGACGCGTTCTTATACGCGCTTCACAAGAGATCGTTGGGCGTGGAGCGGCTGGCTTATTGACGAGTAGGACGTTTCGAAACGCGTTTTTTTCTATTTTCAGATTGCGTGCAATTTGGTATTCTTGAGAACGGGGATAAGGCGCGACGACGGAACGCGTTTGTTTTTTTACGGTTACGAGCCGTTTTTTTGATTTGCGATTATGCGAAGAAAACCAGAAATAAAGAATCCCGGTTCCCGAGATAGGGATCGTGAAAATTACCAAAAGAATTGGCGCGAGGTTCGTTCTCTTTCCGACTTTTCGTCGCAAGACGCGCAAGATTCGCGGCAAGAGTCCGAGGAAACGCAGGACGACGAGTATTTGGACGAACGTTTGTCGAACGTCGAACGCTACTCGACGGAGCGTTTCGACGCTTCGACGCAGGGCGATCAAACGACGCGCACGACGAGCGTGGCGTACGAACGCGCGATTCTCGTCGGGGTCTATTTGCCGGGTCAAGGTCTTGGCGAGAATCCTTTGGACGAATTGGCGGGTCTTGCGGAGGCCGCCGACGTTTTGCCGGTTGGAAGTTTGATTCAACGCCGCGCTTTTCGCGACATCGCGTATTGTCTTGGCAAAGGCAAATTGGACGAACTTCAGGAACTTGTCGAGTCGCGCGACGCGCAGGTCGTTCTGTTCGATTTGGACTTGGCGCCGGGGCAGACGCGCAACTTGGAAAAGTTTTTGCATACGAAAGTTATCGACAGAACGGAACTAATTTTAGACGTTTTTGCGAGTCGGGCGCGTACTCGCGAGGCAAAACTTGCAGTCGAACTTGCGCAACTTGAATATTCTTTGCCGCGTCTCAAGAGAATGTGGACGCACCTTGAACGCCAAACGGTCGGCGGGGTCGGGTTACGCGGACCGGGCGAAAAACAGCTTGAAGTCGACCGTCGAATCGCTCAACGCCGCATTTCGGATCTCAAGCGAGAAATCGACGAAATTCACGCGCGTAAGAAGCGCGAAATCGAGTCTCGCGAACTCGTGCGTCGAGTCTGTCTTGTCGGTTACACGAACGCGGGCAAGAGTTCGCTTTTGAACGCTACGACGTCTTCCGACGCTTTCGTTCAGGACATGCTCTTCGCGACGCTCGACGCGCGGACGCGCCGTTGGTTTTTACCCGGCTGGGGACCGGTCTTGTTGAGCGACACGGTGGGATTCGTGCGCGACTTGCCGCATCATTTAGTCGCAAGTTTCCGCGCGACGTTGGAAGAAACGACGTCCGCGAATTTGCTGATTCACGTCGCCGACGCGAGCGCGCCCGACGTCGTCGCGCAAATCGACGCGGTTCACGAGGTTCTTGAACGACTCGACGTTCGCGAAAAAGATTCGATTCTCGTCTTGAATAAAATCGACGCGATCGATTCTGAAGGGACGTTGCGTCCTTTGCTCGAGCGTTATCCGACGGCGATACCGATCAGCGCTAAAACGCGCGCCGGATTCGACAAATTAACCGCCGCCGTGAGCGCCGCGTTAAGTCGGGAATTTGTCGAGACGTTCGTCGATTTGCCGATCGCCGACGGAAAGACGGCGGCGTCTTTAGCGCGCGACGGTGAAGTGTTGTCGCGCGAATACGCGACGGAAGGCTTGGCGACGATTCATTGTCGTTTGCCAAGGTTTGTTTTGGAACGTCTTCGCGCCGTTCCGAACGTCGTCGTTCGTCTCGAGTCTCGCGACGCGGAACCCTTTTTTACAACTGGAAACGACGCGACGAATTAGAGCTTTTCCGTCGCGACGCGCGCCGACGTCGACGCAAGAGCGGAGTAAGTCGAAGAGATGAAATTAGATTATAAAAGCATAGTAGCCGACGACGGCGCCGAAATCTGTTACGCCGACGTCGGAACCGGGCGTCCCCTTGTTTACGTCTACGGTTTTGGGGAAAGCATCGC
>JAZUGM010000155.1:0-2886 GCA_045641205.1 Thermoguttaceae bacterium | reverse complement strand
AAGAAAACGACAAAAAAATCAAGCGCCCCTTCGCTGGAACCGCCCTTTTGACGCAAATAATTTCGCCGAGTAATTCGCCGAGGCGAATTCGCTGATCGAAGGACGGCTCCTTGTCGCGGTCGTCCTCGCGTTTTTGACTTTTCAACGCGACAAATAGGGTTTATCAATGTTTATTGCGATCGAAGGTTGCGACGGCTCCGGCAAAGGGGTTCAAATCGAAAAATTGAAATCGTGGTTCAAAAACGAAGGAAGACCCGTCGAATTTTTTCACGATCCCGGCTGTACGAAATTGGGCGAGTCTATTCGCGCCCTGTTGCTTGAACGTTCCGACGTCGCCTTAGCGCAACGTGCCGAGATTGCGTTGTTTATGGCCTCTCGTTCGCAACTTGTCGTCGAAAAAATTTTGCCGGCGTTAAGAAAAAATAAAACGGTTATTGTGGATCGTTACTTGCTGTCCACGGTCGTTTATCAAGGCTACGCCTATAAAGCTCCGCTCGCCGATATTGAAGCAATTTGGGAAATGGGAACTTATATGGCGCAAGGCGTTTTGCCTGAGTTGACTTTCGTTCTTGATTGTTCCGCAGAACACGCGCTTCGACGGCTTAATCGCCCCAAGGATCGAATCGAACAAAGAGCGTTCGACTATCACGAACGCGTCGTTATGGGGTACCGCGACGCCGTTCGTAATTGGGGATTTTGCGCCCCTGGTCGCGCCTTTTTGATCAACGCCGAGAGAACCCCTGACGAAGTCTTTGACGAAATATTGAGCGTCGTCAAGAACTTATTGTCGAGAGCTGAAGCCCCAAATGCGCCGCAACGCCTCGCAAGACGTTCATAATTCTTTTTAGCAAGTTAAAAAGAACAAAGCCCCTTCACAACGTCGTTTTTTAGGACTATAATTACACGAACAGAAAAAGAGCGAAAGGGACGACGGAGGCGCGTCTCCATAAAGACGTCGACGTTCGTCGCTCTTTCACCACTATATTGTCAACCAAGAGAAACGGGAGCGCTAAAATGCAATTTTCTCAAGAAGTCGAACGAATGACCTGCGTTGCCAAAGGTCCGAACCATGGTCCGGCTCCGATTCCGGAAGAAGGTCGTTGGGTTCAAGCTAAACAGATTACCGATATTTCCGGATTTACTCACGGAATCGGCTGGTGCGCGCCTCAACAAGGGTGTTGCAAATTGTCGCTCAACGTCAAAGAAGGCGTCATTCAAGAAGCTCTGGTTGAAACGCTCGGTTGCTCCGGTATGACTCACTCCGCCGCTATGGCCTCCGAAATCCTCATTGGCAAGACGATTCTTGAAGCGTTGAACACCGACCTCGTCTGCGACGCGATCAACACGGCGATGCGCGAATTGTTCCTGCAAATCGTCTATGGTCGTACTCAATCGGCGTTCTCCGAAGACGGTCTTACGATCGGCGCGGGTCTGGAAGACCTTGGAAAAGGTCATCGTTCGCAAGTCGGCACGATGTACGCCACCTTGAAAAAAGGTCCCCGCTATCTTGAAATGGCGGAAGGATACGTTCTCAAGATCGGTCTTGACGCCGACAACGAAATCATCGGTTATCAATTTGTCAATCTTGGCAAGATGATGGACGCGATCAAGAAGGGCGTCGACGCAAAAGAAGCCTACGAAAGCAATATTAAAACCTACGGTCGTTTCGACGAGGCCGTTAAGAAAATCGATCCTCGTCAGGAATGATTCTCGATTTGTTCTTTCATTTGAACCCTGTCAAGTTCGCGCTTGACGACGACGGTTCGCAATATCGCCGACAAAAAATTAAAAATTTCGGAAATAAGGTATAAAAATATGGTTACTTTTGAAAGTTTTGAAAGACGAATCGGGCAAATCAAGCCGGTTCTGGAAAAATATGGTTTCGCCGACTTGGAAGCGCTCCGCGATTTTAACGTCGCCAAGGGCGTCGACGCCGAAAAGATCGTTCGTTCGATCCAACCGATCGCGTTTGAAAACGCCGTTTGGGCCTATACGTTGGGCGCCGGTATCGCGCTGAAAAAAGAATGCAAAAAAGCGGCTGACGCCGCCGCCGCGATCGGCGAAGGACTCCAGACGTTCTGTATTCCCGGCAGCGTCGCCGAACAACGTCAAGTCGGACTTGGACACGGCAACTTGGCCGCGATGCTCTTGAGCGATTCGACGAAATGCTTCTGCTTCTTGGCAGGTCACGAATCCTTCGCCGCCGCCGAAGGCGCGATCGGCATTGCGCGAAACGCCGACAAAGTCCGCGAAACGCCGTTGAAAGTCATTTTGAACGGTCTGGGCAAAGACGCCGCGATGATCATCAGCCGCATCCACGGCTTCACTTACGTCCAAACGAAATACGATTATTACACGGGCAAATTGGAAATCGTTCGTGAAAAAGCCTATTCGACGGGCGAACGTTCCAAAGTTCGTTGCTTCGGCGCCGACGACGTCTCCGAAGGCGTCGCGATTATGCGTTACGAAGACGTCGACGTCTCGATTACGGGCAACTCGACGAACCCGACGCGTTTCCAACACCCGGTTGCCGGAACCTACAAAAAGTGGGCGAACGACAACGGTAAGAAATACTTCTCCGTCGCGTCCGGCGGCGGCACCGGACGTACCCTTCACCCGGATAATATGGCCGCTGGTCCCGCTTCTTACGGTATGACCGACACGATGGGACGTATGCACTCCGACGCGCAATTCCCCGGCCCGTCCTCCGTGCCCGCCCACGTCGAAATGATGGGGCTGATCGGTATGGGCAACAATCCGATGGTCGGCGCGACCGTCGCCGTCGCCGTCGCCGTCGAGGAGAGCTTCAAGAAGTAAGCTCCCGGAACAGGACGACGAGGCGGCCCGGAACCGGATGGCGGTTTCGGGCCGCTTTGTCGTCAGTTG
>JAZUGM010000154.1:0-2676 GCA_045641205.1 Thermoguttaceae bacterium | reverse complement strand
TAACAAACCTACAATCGCTATATTTGAACTTTACGCAAGTCAGTTCTTTGAAGGCGCTTAGCGGATTAACAAACCTACAATCGCTTCATTTAATCGATACGCAAGTCAGTTCTTTGGAGGGGCTCGAATTTCTAACGCACTTACAGAAATTGTATATATCGAAAACGTCGCTTGACAGTATTCCCCAATGGCTTGTTGAGAAAAGACTTCCCTTCAAAACAGACGAGAGTTGGGGAGATGAAAACGGCGTCTATATGGAAAACGTTCAACTCGCGGAACAGCCCGTCAGTCTTTTTTCCCAACCGTATGGATTGATTGAAGCGTATTATCACAAAGAACAAGTACCCGTCAATGAAGCGAAAGTAATTTTCCTAGGGGACGGCGGCGTCGGAAAAACCTATACTATTCATCGGATCGAACATAACGGAAAGAAGCCCGAGGAGACGGAAACGACGCCTGGCGTTAGTATTACTCAATATCCGCGCAAAAATAAAGCGACGATCAATTTTTGGGATTTTGGCGGTCAAGAGATTATGCACTCGATGCACCGCTGTTTCTTGACGGAACGTACTTGTTACGTAGTTATGGTGAGCAATCGTTGGTCTGAAGTAACGAGACAGGCGCGGCGCTGGTTGAAAAATATTGAAAGTTTCGCGTCTAATTCGAAGGTTATTCTTGCCGTGAATCGTTGGAAAGGCGTCGCCGTTTGGGATTTAGACAAAAAACGCTTGAAGGAAGAATTTCCCAACCTTGTCGACGTTGTAGAATATACGGCGACCGCCCCTAAGGGCGTCAATAGATTGTTGCGAAGTATCGAAAGAGAAGTCGACGCTATGCATAGCGTCAAGATGAAGTTGCCGAAGTCTTGGGCGGAGATTATGGACGCGCTTCGCAAAATGCCGAACGAATCAGGCGAGTCTCAACATTATATCACAAGGAAGAGGTATCGTGATATTTGTGAAAAAGCCGGATTAAAAGTCGACGACATTTCACTTTGGCTGTTGGAATGGTTTAACGATCTTGGCGTTTGCTTCAGTTATCATCGAGACGCCCAAAAACGCAAAGAATTAGCCAAATATATGCTTCTCAAGCCCGAATGGCTTACGAACGCCGTCTATATTATCGTCAATAACGGAGGCGCTATCGCTCAGCAAGGACGTATTACTCACAAGGGCGCCCTTGCCATATTAAACAATCCGAACGATTGCGTCGTCGAAGGCTTGAAATATAGCGCGAAGGAATTACGTTATATTTTGGAAATAACGCGTAAGTTTCGGCTTTCCTTTGACGTGGAAAAAGGCGTGGAATTTGTGCCCGCGCTATGCCCAAACAAAACGCCTAACAACCTCCGTCCCAAAAAATTCAAGAGCCACATTCGATGCGAAGTTCGTTATGATTATTTACCCGACAGCGTCGTTCATCGTCTAATGGTCGAATGTTCTGGAAAACTTAATTTTGCGAAATGCTGGTTGAAAGGACTTTGCGTCGACGAGCGCGACGCCTGCGGGTTGCTAGGCGTCTGCGATATGGGAAAAGACGACGACGTTTTGTATATTGACGTCTATAAGGTTGGCGGCGAGGATTCTAAACCGCAGACTTTGTTGATTACGTTGCTAAACAAACTCGAGGAAATTAACAAAGGTTTAAATCTCAAATCGACTACGTGGATTTGTTCCAACCAACATCCCGAGGCGAAATTTCAATTGACCACGCTATTTAAAGCTTTGGAACAGGGAGAAGAAGACGTATTTTATACGGCAGACGGCGGAAATACGCCATATAAGGTTCACGAACTTTTGGGGCAGGTGTTTGACGAACCTCTTAAAACAGACCGTTCTACGTCGAATAAAAAAGAAAAAATCGTTGAAGAAATTTTTAAAACGTATCCGTTTCTTGCGCCTATTCTGACGGAAATTAAACCAATACTGGAGAGTTTAATGGATAAGTCGCCAAACTTTAACTTTGATTTTTCCACCAACAAGACGGTGAAAACGGATCGTTCAAAGAATTCCGTCCGAAGTAAAGGGAATGGGAACGTTGTAACCGGCGGGAAAGGAAACCGCGTTAAGAATCCTCGCGTCAATAGCGCGCGAAAGTCGACGCCGGAACGTTCGGAACTTGAACAGTTCCGGGACAAGTTGGTCGAGCTGGTCGAGTTAAACGAAACTCAAAAAAGCCTCTTATCCAATGCGATCGGCGAGTTGCTTGACAAACTGGATAGATCGGCAGACGTGCAAGAAGAAGAAAACAAATTCAAAAATCTGGTAGGTATGTTGGAAGATAACGTAAAAGTTGCTCTCAGCGCTTTAGCGACTTCCATTGGAGCGGGATTTGGGGCTTATTTCGTAAGCAAGATAACCGGCGGATGTTAAGTCGCGCAGATTTGCGTCGTTATTGCGCGCGTTAAAAAAATGTAAGCGTTCACGGAATTTTTCGAACAAGGTTCGCGTTGGAATCGCGTCGTAAGACGCGCGCGATAAGCCGCCGGTTATATACCGGCGGAAAACGGGGCGTCGATACGGTTCTAAGCGTCGATAAAAACGTCGTCGACAAAATAAAACGACGATCGGATTGAAAACCTACGCTCCCCCCGCTTCCAACGTTTCCGCTCGTATGTAACGAGCGGCTTGTCGCGCCCGCGCTTACGCGCGGGATTCTCGTTTCGGCGTTTGTGTA
>JAZUGM010000153.1:0-4424 GCA_045641205.1 Thermoguttaceae bacterium | reverse complement strand
TTGGTCGGAATTAGATTTGGCAAAACTTAAGAATTTGACGCCGGATCAGACGAAAAAACTAAAAGAGACGCAATTTGAAACGATCAAATTAATGTCCGTCGAAAACCGCGTCGTTTTCAGCGATTGCCTGACGATCTATTTCGTGCGCATCCCCAAGGCGGGCGAGCCTTTTTCGCCGGATTTACGCGATCCCAAGTTAATCGACTGGTTAAAGGCGTTTCGATTTCCAGAGTCGACCTCCGAAGAAGAAATGTTTCGACTTGAGACGACGACGCCCGAATTAAAGGAGTTGAGAAAGCAAATGTTTGAAATACTAGCGTCGCCGGAACAAAGAGACTACCTCGAACAGAAACAACGCTTCTATACGCTCCAAAGAACAATCTTAGAAGAGAATGAAACGCAAGCTAAGGAAATCGCGGAGCAAGCAAGGGAAATCGCAACGCTACTCTGTAAAAACGTAACGCTAGCCGATGAAAACGCGACGCTAGCCGATAAAAACGCGACGCTAGCCGATAAAAACGCGACGCTAGCCGATGAAAACGCGACGCTAGCCGATGAAAACGCGACGCTAGCCGATGAAAACGCGACGCTAATTCGGCGCCAGCGGGAACAGGACGCCAAAAGACGTTCGTCGCTTATTAGAACGGCGTCGGAGCGTTTCGGCAAGTCCGTTTCAGAATTGGAATCGCTGTTTGAAGGACGAACGCAAGAAGCGTTTGACGCGGCGTTGGATTCTTTGTTGGCAAACGACGATTACGACAAATTTGTCAAAGTCGTCTCGAAAGAACGATAATTTCGGATCGAAGTTCCGCAAACGTCCGCGTCCTTTTTATACGAGCAAATTACGCGATCATAAAATTTATTTAAAACTTGGAGTATGCTCAATGAAACGCGCTAAATCGCCATATTTCGCGTTCGCCGTTTTGACGTCGTTCGCGTCGTTGTTGTTCTTATCGTCGTTCGTCGTCGCGATTGAAAACGACGAATCGCCCTATCGCGTCGTTTGGGATTCTCCTTCCGAAAATTGGCTCGGGTCGGTTCCCCTTGGAAACGGCGAAGTAGCGGTTTCCGCGTGGTTCGACGGCTCCGGGCGCCTCGGACTACTCTTCGCTCGAACCGATTCTTACGACGATTTCGGTCGACTCGTCAAAGTCGGCGCGGTCGAAATTTCCCCGTTGGGCGAATTAACGCAACCGTTTTTACTCAAGCCGTTTCGCCAAACGCTCGACGTGGAAACGGGAACGGCGAGCTTCGTTTTCGGACCTAAAGGGAAAGAAACGCGGGTTCGTCTTTGGGTCGAGACGAATCGTCCGAACGTCGTCGTCGAAATAGAAAGCGAACTCGACGTCGCGCCCTTCGCAATGTTGAACGTTTGGCGAACCGGGAAGGAAGAGCCGCTGGCGCCGGAGGTCGGCGACGTTTTTTGGCGCGGCAAAGACAAGGACAAAATTCAAGTTCGTCCCGACGTAATTCTCGACGCGCCGGAATTGGCGAATTCAAACCGCGTCGGGGTCTATCATCGTAACGTTAAAACGCCGTATTTCGACGAAAACGTCGCCGTTCAAGGACTCGACGACCGTCCCGGAACCGCCGATCCATACGTTAATCGAACATTCGGGCTCCTTTTAAGCGGAGTCGACGCAGAGCGAATCAACCGCGCGGGACTTATCGCCAAGCCGACAAAGGAAGATGGAAAGCTCGCTTCGCGTCGATTCGAAATCGCCGTTTATACGGCTCAAACGGAAACGTTCGAAGAATGGCTCGTTCAAATTCTCAAAATCGCCGACGACGCGGCGGCGATTCCGATCGACGAACGGCGCGAGGAAACGTTGAAATACTGGCGCGATTTTTCGGAACGAAGCTGGGTTCGATTTAGTCCAAATCGTAAGGCGACCGCCAATCTTTCCGAAGCGGAGCGCGCCGCCGTCGCCGCCGAAACGTTCGATTTGACGCGCGCCTACGCGTTGAAACGATATATGCTCGCCTGCGAAGGACGCGGAAATCTGCCGATTAAATTTAACGGCGGGCTCTTTACGGTCGAAACGCCCGGCAAACCGGCGTCGCACGACTACCGTCGCTGGGGCGCGGGCTATTGGTTCCAAAACACGCGGCTGCCGTACTATTCGATGCTCGCAAGCGGGGACTTCGAACTAATGGAGCCTTTTTTCCGTATGTACTGCGGACTGGTTCCCGTTTGCGAATACAGGACGAAGAAGTATTTTGGAATCGACGGCGCCTATTTTCCTGAATGTATCTACTTTACGGGCGAAGCCTTCCCGGAAGTTTACCTCTTCACCCCTTGGAACGAACGCGAAGACAAACTACAAGAATCCGGCTGGCATAAGCGCGAATGGGTCGGCGGTCTTGAACTTGCGTTCTTAGCGCTTAGATATTGGGAACATACGCAAGACGACGAATTTCTTCAAACGAAAGCGATTCCGACGGCAAATTCCATTTTGCGCTTCTTCGACGGGTATTATTCAACCGATCCGGCGTCGGGCAAATTGAAAATGAGTCCGGCTCAGGCGCTTGAAACGTGGTGGGATTGCGACGACTCCGCCCCGGAAATCGCAGGAATGCGCGCCGTTTTAGGACGTTTGTTAGCTTTGCCCGAATCGAAAACGACGGATTCCGACCGCGAATATTGGCGCGCGCTCTTGAAAAGAACGCCGGAACTTCCAACGAGAATCGACGCGAAGTCGGGACGCAAAGCGCTCGCCGCCGCCGCGCAAATTCGCGGCTCGAAACACAACTACGAAGCGCCCGAATTATATTCGGTCTTTCCGTTCCGTCTTTATTCCTTTGAGAAGCCCGGCGCCGAACTGGCTCAAGAAGCGTATCGGCTCCGAACCGATCCTTGTTCGTTCGGCTGGGCGCAAGACGACCTCTTTTGCGCGTATCTAGGAGACGCCGAAGGCGCGCGCGCCAACCTAATCGACCGCGCGAGAAACGTCGACAAAGCGGCTAGGTTCCCGGCGTATTGGGGTCCGAATTACGATTGGACGCCCGACGGCGATCACGGAAGCGTCTTGGCGACGGCCGCGCAGGCGCTTGCGATGCAAACCGACGGCGACGCGATCTTTATTGCGCCCGCCCTACCGAAAAATTGGGACGTCGACTTCAAACTGCGCGCGCCGAAAAAGACCGTCGTACAAGGAAAAATCGTCGACGGCGAAGTCGTCGAACTGAACGTCGAACCGAAAGAACGAGAAGCGGACGTCAAAATCGTCGGACGATAGCGCAATATTTCGCTACGTTATTATTCTATTATTCGCTCAACATTTATATTACGCGCTTTCACCGTTTTTTAAAAATTGAGGAAAGCGCCCCGCAGAAGAAAGCGTTCTCAATGAAACGTTATTTAGGCATTTTAATACTAGTCGCCGCGCTCGCGTCGTTCACAGGCGCGGCGTTCGCGCAAAACGCGACGGCGACGTCCGTTTTAGAATCGCGAACCGTTTGGCTCGACGAACTCGACTTGTCGACGATTCGTTGCGGTTGGAAAAAAGCGCTCGCTTGTCATACGGTCGAAGGAGGTCCGATTTCGATCGGCGGTCAAACGTTTGAACGGGGAGTCGGGTGGCACGCGCCGGGTTCGATCGCCGTCGAACTTCCCGAAACCGGCTCCGTTCGCTTCTTGGCGCAATTTGGCGTCGACGACGACGCGGGCGAGAACGGCGACGTCGAACTACTCGCCTATGCCGACGGCGAACTCCTTTGGCGAAGCGGCGTTTCCAAATGGAAGGACGCGCCTAAATCGATCGAACTCGACCTGACGGGGCGTCGTTGGTTCGTTTTAGTCGCCGACGTCGGAAGCGACGATTACTTCGGCGATCACGCCGACCTTGGCGACGCGCGATTCGAAATTTCCGACGCGGCGGACGATTCCGTCGCCCCGCGTCTCGTTCGTGCCGAGATTACGTCCGACGGAGTCGTTCTCGACCGTTCCGACGAGGCGGCGCTCGAGTTCTTCGCGATCGAAGACCAAATGAAAACCGACGTCGAAAAAATTCGAAACGATTACTTGAACTCCGCTAACGCGACTGGTTACAACGGTTCGCTCGGCTTTATGACGCCGCCGCCCGCCGGGACGGTCGCGTCGCAAGCGCTCGATCCTAACGCGAATATATTCGAATCCGACCGCGACCCGCTCGACGTTTTGATTCGCCGAACGCGCGCGCTTCTCGATTGCCTCCGCGCCGACGCGGACGACGAGTCGTTCCTTGCCGACGAAGCGCAAACTCTTGCGACGCTGGAAGAAACGGCGAAAACGCTTCCGCTCGAAGAAAAGGCGAAACGGTTCGCGACGTTCCGCGAAGCGTTGACGCTCCGTCGCGCGATTTCGCTGAAAAATCCGATTCTCGACTTTTCAGATATTTTGTTCGTCAAACGTTTCCCTTGCGACCCGGACGAAACGAAGGGAA
>JAZUGM010000152.1:0-1740 GCA_045641205.1 Thermoguttaceae bacterium | reverse complement strand
GCCATAGACGTAAACCCCGCCGCCATCGGAGGTTGCCGTATTGTCGGAGATCGTACCGTTCGTCAACGTAAAATTGCCGTTAAAATCAACGTAAACCCCGCCGCCATCGGAGGTTGCCGTATTGTCGGAGATCGTACCGTTCGTCAACGTAAAACTGCCACAGACGTAAACCCCGCCGCCATCGGAGGTTGCCGTATTGTCGGAGATCGTACCGTTCGTCAACGTAAAATTGCCGTTCGTTTTGACGTAAACCCCGCCGCCGTCGCCCTTCGCATTTCCGCCAGTAAGCGTCAATCCGTTGAAAACAACCGGCGCTTCCATCGTTCCGGCAGAAATAGTCGCAACGCGCGACTTGCCGTCTGCGTTGATCGTAATTCCAGGCGTGTTCGTCGTCTCGTCGTAAAGGGACGACGCGTTGATCGTCAGGACTCTCTTGATTATCAATTCGCCTTGCTTCAACGTAATCGTGTCGCCTTTTAGATTCGAGTCAAACGTAATCGTATCGCCCTCGCCGGCGTTTTCGACCGCGTAACGCAACGTTCCCGGCGTCGTGCTTGTATCGTCGATCGAAGTCACCGTTAAAAACGATTTGTCCTCGGTCGTTTTCAAGACGGAATAATTATCGGTAAGGTCGCGAGGAGTCGCGGAATCGTCTTGCATAGCGGTCAAGTCGACCGCAGGTTCGCAACGCTCGTCGCAAAGGACGCGAAATTCGGGTCCGTAAGGGACTTGGGCGCTTGTCGCGGCGACTTCCCAGCCGACGGCGGACAATAATTGTCGTTCTTCGAGCGATTCCAGCCCTAATTTCGAGGTCGGCGCGTCGGCAAATCGACGCGTTTTTTTAGTAAACCAGATCATAGCGTTCCTCCCAACAAACCGTTTTGTCGAACGCCGGATCGACTCCGCGCCGCGTTTTTATAACTAACGGCGGCGATTCGACAAAATCGTATTAATCAAGACGTCAAACGCTTTACGTTTAACGACGTCTTCGTCGTTAAACAAAGCGCTTCCCATAAATTAACGCGGCGGAATCCTCGATCGATCGTCGTTGAAAAAACCCGCGTTTTGCGTCTACCTCAACGACGACGGCGATTCGATCAAGCGGCGCGAACGCGCCGTTTTGTAGAAAGCGGGTTCCAAACTCATTGTCTTTAAAAAAAACATCCAGACGAAGATCGACATAATTTAACGTTCTCCGTCTGCCGTTGTTGAAAAAGTTCAAAGACGATAAGCGCGTTTCAAATCCCGGCGTCATTTTATAAGAAAAAAAAAAAAAATACAATAATAATCGGCGCTTTTCTTATTTTTCAACAGCAAGAAGACGTTTTCACGACTTTTGACTATCGGAGGTCGTCCGCAGACCTTCCCGCGAACGTCCAAGAACCGCCGCTTGCGCGACGGCAAAGAGGACGTATAATAAGCCGGAGAATATGAGCGTTCGCGCAATATTTCGTCCAAGGTTCGCGTTGGAATCGCGTCGTAAGGCGCGCGCGATAAGCCGCTTGTCTTTAGACAAGCGCACGGCGCCGCCGAAAAAGCGTCCATAATAAAAACGAAATTACCCGACAACCCCCAAAGCGCCCGTTTATGGAGATCCACGCGTAGCGGAAGAATTAACGTCCGAGGGGACTGCGAAAAGCATACGAACTTTCAAACGACGCGGCGACTGTGAAACGCGTAAAAAATTTGTAAGGGTCCACGGAAAGGAGCCCGGTAAGCGGCCGCATATAATGCGGCGGT
>JAZUGM010000151.1:0-13162 GCA_045641205.1 Thermoguttaceae bacterium | reverse complement strand
ACGAGCAAGTCGGCGTTTCCGCAACGTTCGCCAAGTCCGTTGATCGCGCCTTGAACGAGCGTCGCGCCCGCGTCGACCGCCGCCAGTGTATTCGCGACGGCCAGCCCGCAGTCGTTATGCGCGTGAATTCCCACGTCGACGCGTCGAGCGTCTATCCTCGCAAGAGCGTCGACGGACGCGCGCGTTCCCGACGCGATCTCTTCGGGCGTCGAACCTCCGTTGGTGTCGCACAAGACGACCTTCTCAGCGCCCGCGAGCGCCGCGACGCGGAGCGTTTCCAACGCGTATTTTTCGTCGTCCTTAACGCCGTCGAAGAAATGTTCGGCGTCAAAAAAGACCCGCTTGCCCGACGAAACGAGAAACCGAATCGTTTCGTCGATCATTTCAAGGTTGTCTTCCAAAGAGACGCAAAGAACTTCGCGCGCTTGGAAAGCGGACGCCTTGCCGACGATCGTCAAAATCGACGCTTGCGATTCGAGCAAACGCGCCAAGCCGTAATCGTCTTCGGGGCGCGCGCCTTTACGACGCGTCATTCCAAAAGCGCAGACGACGGCGTTTTTCGGGGGGGTCTGCGCGACGCGTTCGAAATACGCCTTGTCCTTCTCGTTTGAGGCGGGATAGCCGCCCTCCACGTAGTCGAACCCCAGCTCGTCCAACTTTGCCGTCGCGGAAAGTTTGTCGTTTAAAGAGAACGCGACGCCTTCCGACTGCGCGCCGTCTCGCAAAGTCGTGTCGTATAAATCGATTCGAACGGTCATAATTCCCTCGCGTCGATATTCAGAACGCTACTTCAGAACGTTTCTTCGACGAATTCTTTCTCCAGTTCCTTTTGTCCGACGTCTCCAAACGACTCGTCGACGACGACGCAAGCGGAACGTTCGCTCAAACTAATGACGTTCGCGTTGACGCCCTTGTTTCCAAGCGTTTTGAACATACGACAAGCCAAGCCGGTATGACTGCGCAACCCGGAACCGCGAACGGTTAATTTGGCGACGGTCTGATTCGAATCAAAACCGGCGTTCGAATTCGCGCAGATTTCTTTCAAAATCTGCGACGCGGCGTCAAATTGTTCTCGCGGAACGGTGAACGATATATTCGCTTTGGCGTCTCGACTTGAACTTTGAACGATAATATCGACGAAAACGTTTCCTTCGGCGAGTCGATCAAACACCAGCGCGGCGACTCCCGGCGTGTCGGGCAAATCGCGCAAGGTAAATCGCGCCTGATTCTTATCGAGCAAGACGCTTTCGACGACGACGCCTTCCATTCTTGTCAAACGTGAAATCCAACTCGCGGAAACGCCCTTTTCAAATTCGAAAGACTCTTCCGCGCTAGACGCTTCTTCCGACGAATTATCGACGTCGCGCAATTCAGGCGCGGCGTCGAGTCGGAACGCTTCGTGCAACGCGCGCAACGCGTCGACGCCCTTGTCGCGCGAAACCAACGCGGAAATTTTGACGTCGCTCGTCGCGATCGTTTGCATATTGATTCCGACTTTAGAAAGCGCGTGGAACATCTTGCGCGCAACGCCGCTCTGTTTCGACATACCAAGTCCGACGATCGAAACTTTGGCGACGTCGTCGTCAAACTCGCAACTCGCGGCTTCGACTTCTTTCACGACTTCCAACGCGACTTCGCGAGCGCGTTGCGCGTCCCCCGTCTGAACGGTGAAAGAGACGTCGGTCAGACCGCCCGAACTGGAATTTTGCGCGATCATATCGGTCGGAATAGAGGCGTCGGCAAATTTCGAGAAGAGCTTCATCGCGACGCCCGGTTTGTCGGGAACGCCGACGAAAGTAAGGCGCATCTCGTCTTTGTCAAGCGCGACGCCACAGACGGGCGCGTCTTCGCGTTCGCTTTTGGGTCCGATCACGGTGCCCGGATTGTCGCTGAAACTACTGCGAACGTGAATCAACACGCCGAATTTCTTTCCGAATTCGATCGAACGACTGTGCATAACGCCCGCGCCCATACTGGCCAATTCGAGCATTTCGTCGTAGCTAATTCGTTCCAATTTTCGCGCTTGGGGCACGACGCGCGGATCGGTCGTGTAAACGCCGTCGACGTCGGTGTAAATGTCGCAACGATCGGCCTTCAACGCGGCGGCCAACGCGACTGCGGTCGTGTCGCTCCCGCCTCGTCCAAGCGTCGTAATATTGAAGTCGTCGTCGATTCCCTGAAAACCGGCCGCAATGACGATTTTGCCTTCGTCGAGAGCGCGACGCATACGTTCGGTCGAAATAGAACGAATACGCGCCTTGTTGTAAGAGGCGTCGGTTCGAATGCCGATTTGCGCGCCCGTGAAACTGACCGCCTTATGTCCAAGGGACTGCAAAGCGATCGCCATCAGCGAAATCGTAACCTGCTCGCCCGTCGACATCAACATATCCATTTCGCGCATATTGGGACGCTCGCTAAGTTCGTGCGCCAACTCGATCAAGCGATCCGTCTGTTTGCCCATCGCGCTGACGACCATCACAACCTGATTGCCCGCGCACGCTTCACGAATAGCTTTCCGCGCTGCGGAAAGAATTTTCGTCGTATCCGCCACGCTCGTCCCGCCAAATTTCTGCACGATCAACGCCATTGCGCTTTCCCCTTTCATATACGTCGGCTTATAGGTCGTCGCGCGTCGTCGTAGCCTCGAATCGCTCGAACGCGCGCGCAAATTCCATAACATTATATAGTTTGTTCGACGCGTTCCAAGGCGCCCCGGCGTTCCCTTTTTCAAGCGCCCTTTTTAACGAACAAGACGGCGATCGAGGCGTTGACGTCGATTAAACCTTCGATACAATCGCAACAACGTCGGAAAGGAAAAACAAAACAATGGAGTTAGACAAGATATTTCCCAACGTCTCGCGCGCTTTTTTCGACGAACCCCTTGTCGAGCTAAAACGGCTCTTCGCGGGAAGTCGCGCGCGCGTTCTTTTGAAACTTGCGTCTTTCGGCGCGACGGGCTCCATTAAGGACGTCGCGGCGTCCGCGATCGTCGACGCGGGCGAAGCGCTCGGCTTACTAACGCCGCGAAAACAAATCGTCGAGGCGACGTCGGGCGCTTGGGGCGTCGCGCTCGCTAGCGTTGCCGCCGCGCGAGGGTACGAGTTGACGCTCGTCGCGCCCGAAAATTTAGCGACGTCGCTACGACGACGCGCGGAAGCCCTTGGCGCGAAGTTCGATTTAACTTCCGAACGCCTAGGTTTTTCGGAAGCGCGTCGCGTCGCGCGCGAAAAAGGACGCGACGATTCGAAAGTTTGGGTTCCCGATTTTTTCGCCAATCCGGCCAATTCGGCGATTTACGAAGCGACGCTTGGACCGTCGTTATACCGCGCGACAAACGGTCGCGTCGATTATTTCGTCTCATACGTCGGAAGCGGAGGTTCTTTCGTCGGAACGACTCGATTCTTACGTCGTCGCAATTCAAAAATAAAGTTCGTCGCCGTCGAAAGTCGCGAAACGCCGATCTTATTGAGAGAACGCGGTTCAAGGTCTAGTCTTGAGCCGAACGTCGTCCCCCCTCTTTTCCTTTCGAGTTACGCGTCGTCGATCGAAAGCGCGACGACGGAAGAATCGCGCGAATGGGCGCGTCGTCTTGCGCTAACCGAAGGAATTCTTGCGGGGGCGACGACGGGCGCAAATCTCGCCGTCGTCGCGCGTCTTGCTTCTCGCCGTGAAAATCAAGGCAAGACGTTCGCAACGCTCGCGTTTGACAGCGGAAACGCGATCGAATAAAGGGATAAAAAAAGCCGGACGAAGTTTGGCTCTTCGTCCGGCTTCTTGATCGACGTCGCAACCGATCAAGTTACTTTCTAATAGTCGCGTCGAGATTGCGCCCGGCGACCGCAGTCGGCGGATTTCTCAAAAACGCGTCTTTTAACGATTCGTCGCCGACGTTGGCGCGAGAGTAACAGTACGTCGTTTCTTCGCTCATTAGGCTGACGTCTTCAGGCTCGGATTGCAACATCGCTTGAATCTTCTGATTTCCGGGCGCCAACGCTTGAGCTTGGACGCGGAAAACCACCGATTCGCCCGCCTTCAGGCAGTCGATGCGCTTGAACAGCACTTTCGATTCGTTTTCGTAAACAAAACCTTTTCCGTCCTCGACGGCGACGGGTCTCATTCCCGCGCCAAGGAACACGCCCGAATTGACGTCGCGAGCGTCGCGGGTTCCGTTGTTTTCGACGATCAACTCGTATACGCAATCCTTGCCGACGGCGACCGGTTCCTTCGGCGCGTTCACGCGCATCGCCAACACGGCGATCGATTCGATATGAATCAAGGATTCCGCTTGAGCCGCGACGCCGGTCTGATCGACGCCGACCGCTTCAAATTTCGCCGTTCCGACCGATTTCACGCGACAAGAGACGTTGAACGTCGCTTCTTCGTTCGGGCGAACAAAGGGCGTCGACCAGTAGACGCGTCGTTTTTCGTCGTTGCGACGCGCGCGATTCGAGCAGTAGACCAATTCGACGCCTTCGGGAATTTGCGCTACGACGTCGACGTTCTGCAACGCGGCGTCGCCGACGTTTTTCACGCGAACGCGCGCCTCAAATTCGCCGTCGACAAATTGCAAGTCGGGCGTCTCGACGGCGACTTCAAGTTTGCCGCGCAACGTCTCGACGCGCTTGGAAGCGACCGCTTTCAAACCGTAAGCCCCGGACGCCTCGACGTCGATGACGAAATAGTCTTCCGCAAGCGTCTTGACGGACATCTCGACCGTCTTTTCCTCGCCCGCGTTCAATTTTCCGACCCGTTGACGAGCTTGGTTCTCGCCCGTCGAAACGAAAAGCTCGACGTCTTCCGCCGCTCCGTTGCCAATGTTGCGCAAACGCAGACGGTATTTGTCTTCGACGCCCCATTCGATCGTGTCGCGTCCTTCGATCGACGCTTCCAAAATCGGCTCTTGAACTTCGACGTCGGCGCTGGCAAAGGCGCGCTCGAATTCGAATTGGCTCGTCAATTCGAAAGCGACTCGTTTCGTCGGGGTCAAGTTGATTGAGAGAATCGCTTCGCTGTTCGGAAGCAACGTTCCGACGTTCCAAACGCAACGATTGGCGCTCGAACGCGTCCCGCCGCTTTCAATAATAGCGGAACCTTCGTCGACGCTCGGCTTGACGCCGACGGCTGACTCGGGTAATTCGGTGGTAACGACCAACTTGCGCGCGGGTTCGTCGCCGACGTTGCGCACGCAGACGCGATAAGTCGCCTCTTGACCGACGATCAATCGTTTCGGACCGTTCGTGCTTATTTCAACGTTCGGAGCGCGTCCAAAGGAAAGCGTTCCTTGTTCCGGCGTCGTTTCCGCGATAGTTTCCGCGATTGCGACCGGCTCGGGCTCGGGTTCTGACTCGGATTTGCTTACTCTCGTCGACGCGACGGTATTGCGATAGGCGTCAAATCGTTCGTCAAGTCTGCTGAGAGACTCTTCGTCGGCGCGAAGCGCCCCTTCGTATTCGTATGACTCGCCTTCAGGCGTTTCGGAGGCGTCGACGGAATAAACGCGTTCGCTCTCCCGCGCCTTCTTGACGTTCGTCGGACGTTTCGCGACGACTTCACGCGTCGGACGTCGAGCGTCGCGACTCTTGCTCGCCGATCGTTTCAACGGAATCGGTTCTTCCAACGATTCGGATTCGTCCGCCGATTCTTCCTCGTCGTAAGCGACGTCGGCGTCTTCATACGCTTCTTCTTCGGGCTCGGTCGAAACGACGTCTTCCTCGTCGTCGGAAGAATCGTCGTCGGAATCGTCTTCAAGCAATTCTAACGACGCGTAAGAGTCTTCGTCGCGCAAACTGCGACGTTTCGAACTATTGCGCGCCGTCTCTTTGTCTTGGCGACTAACGGGCGCGCCTAAATTGTCCTCTTCCAACTCGTCGAGCAACATCGAAGCGACTCCGCCGGTTGCCGAAGTGCGAACGTCGTCGCCGACTTGACGACCAAGATTCGACTCCTTCAACGAACTGATCGACTTCGTTTGACGTAAATCCGCGACGGGCTGAGAAACGCCCGAAGGAGAGGCGACGCCGACCCGACGCCCCGTGTTAAATCCGATGATAGCGCGATTAGAACCGCTTTGCGCCGACGCCGACGGTCCTGGATTCGAACTAGCGAAACCCGCGACTTGCGCGCGACTTTCCGCCGCGCTACAAAGCGCGACGGTCGCCAACGTCAAAAGAACCGCAAGTCGAATTCTTCTTACTTTGTGCGATCGTTTCTTTGTCATTTTGCGACGTCTTTCTCAAAAACTTGCTTGATTATCGCGTTGCAATTCTTACAATTCAAGGGCGCCAAAATACCCTTTGAATCCTATGCAACGCTCCTTTTGGTCTTATCGTCCCTGTATTTTTTACTCATTAGAACAAAATTAACAAAAATAACGATTATTTCGAAAAAACATTAAGCGTCGAAATTCGCTTGTTACGTAAACTATGCCGACGCTTTCCGTAAGAAGTTGTCGTATTTGCAAAAGTTGTTATAATACCCTCAAAGTCGGCGGATTCTACGGAGTCGTCGTCTTTGTCGCGTTAGTTTACGTCGCTAGAGCGTTCGCAGTCAAACCGTTCCGCAGATTGGATCTTGGTTATGATTTTTACAGGAATACTCCTATATCCTATTGTCGAGATAGTCGCGTTCTACTTGGTCGCTAAAGCGACGTCGTGGTCGACGGTTCTTTTGGCGACGGCGGGAACGTCTTTTCTTGGCGTCGCGCTCTTTCGTCGTCGACGGTTCGGTTTTGGCGCGTCGGATTTTACGGCGCGTTCCCTAGAAAATTACCTCTTTGGCAATCTGGGCGCTTTTGCGCTGATTATGCCCGGTTTCGTTTCCGACTTATTCGGAATAATACTTTTGATTCCGCCGTTGCGACGCGCCTTGCTGGCGTTCGTTCGTTTCTGCGGGTTCGATTCGAGCAAAAATTCCGTCGGTAATTTCTCGTTTTTACGCGCGTTTAGTTTCAGCGAGCGCAACAAGGACGCCTTTGAGCCAAGTCGATATGATTCCGACGAAGAGCCGATCGACGTCGAATCTTACGATCCGCGCGAACGTTCGAACCAAACGCGCTCCGACGATTCGTGTTCCGACAATTCCGACGCGATCGAAGTCGATTTCGTCGTTCGCCAGTAAACGAGCCGGGCTTTTGTCCCCATTCCTAGAAACGTTGGGTCTGCTTTGACAATAAAAAACGATCGTTCGAACGGTTTCTATCGCGTTCTGCGCCTGCCTTTCTTTCAGACCGACTCGGAAGCGAGTTTGACGCCCGATCCGTTTTCTCCCGACGCGCTCCTTGGCGGGTTCCTTGTCGGCGTTGAAAATCGAACGGCGGAACTCGCGACGCGATTGGCGATCGACGGCGTTCCGATTTTTGACAGACCGTTGGGAAACGCGCCCCTTGACTCCGTCGCGTCGAGCGCGCGAACGGCGACGCGCGCCGACGTCGAAATTCTGCTGAACGCGGCGGAAAACGCCCCAAATCGCGCGGACGCCCAAGCTCTCGAATCGTCGCTGTTTGACGCGCCTCTTTTTAACGCTTGTCGTCGCGATTCGTCGCGTCCGCTCATTCTTGGATACGCGCCCTTTGAAAGGGTCGATTTTCTCTCTCCGCTCGTTTTTTACGGACCAAGCGGCTCGGGCAAGACGCGCCTAGTCGAAGGAATCTGCCAGAGTCGTCGACTTGCCGCGCCGAACAAAACGACTTATTTACTCTCCGCCTCGGATTTCGTTCAGGCGTTAAACGACGCGATTCGTCGGGAACAAACGGAACTATTCCGTAGTCTTTTTATGCAGGCGAGCGTCGCGGTAATCGAAAACGCCGATCTACTCGCCGAAAAAGCGTCGGCGCAGTCGGAAATTCTGGCGTTGCTTGACGCCGCGATTAAAAAGCGCAAATTAGTCGTTCTGACCTTTTCGCAACTTCCTAGCGCGATTCCCGGCTTAATGCCCGACCTAGAAGCGCGACTGTCTGGAGGCCTGCTGGTTCCAACGCGACTTCCGACCGTCGAAACAAAGGGCGAAATCGTCGATCGCGTCGCGCTAAAATTAGGCTTGAACCTGTCGGATTCCGCGCGCGAATTGTGCGTCGAGCGCCTGCCTTCTTCCGTCGGAGGCGCTTGCGCGGCGCTCGTCCAAGCGGCTCGAGAATTTTCGACCCTGCGTTCGAGCCCGAATCGCGAAAATTTCGAAGCGTTCTTCAAGCGGCGCGATCCCGCGCGAGAATGGACGCTCCAGCTAATCGTGCGAACCGTCGCCAAATATTTTTCCGTCTCGATCGTTGCGTTGCGAAGTAAAAGTCGCTCAAAAACGCTCTCCGTCGCAAGACGTTTCGTCGTCTTTTTCGCGAGAAGACTCACCGACGCCACTTTTCAGGAAATTGGACGTCAATTCTCTGATCGCGATCATTCGACGATGATATACGCCGTAAAAGAAATTGAGGACGCCTTCCGTAACGACGAAGAAACCCGTTTTCATTTAATCGCCGTCGCCAAATTGTTGCGCGCGGAAGAAAAGATCGGACTTTAACTTGAAAAAATAAAACGCGAAACCAAACGTAACGAAACCGAACGTAAAGAAGCGAAGTTTAACTTTGTCTGTTTTGACAATAACGCTAAATATGCGTCTAAGGATTCAAAAAAAAGATTGTATATTCGATTAATAACTAAAAAAACTTGATTTGCGTCGACAAGAACGTTATAATACTCTTGGATTGTGCGAGCGTCGTCGCCTTTGCAAGGCGCGGACGTTCTTTTCCGTTCCTAATCGTTATCCATTGCGAGGCTTCAAATGAAACGTAATTCTTCTCGGCGTTCGGCTTTTACGCTCGTCGAACTTTTGGTCGTTATCGCGATCATCGGCATTTTAATCGGTTTGCTTCTACCGGCGGTTCAAGCGGCGCGCGAGGCGGCGCGTCGTATGCAATGCACCAACAACATTAAACAGTTGGCGCTTTCCGTCCATAATTTCCACGACGTGAACGGATATTTGCCCCCGATCGCTCAAAACAACAGCCAATTCTCACGAATTAGCTGGCTGGTAATGATTCTTCCGTTTGTGGAACAGACCGCCGTTTGGAACGAATACGCTCAAGGCGGAAACGTCTATTTATCGACCCCCGGTCAAGCCAATTCGTCGCGTACTTCTTCTACTTGCGCCGCTTATCAAGCGAGTCCGTGGGATTGGTCCGTCGCGATGTGGTACGCCGAAATTCCGTGCAAACACTGCCCGTCGGACGGCAATACCAAAGACTCCGCCGCGCAATGGTTCCCCGGTCGAACGAATTATCGCGCTAGTCTTGGCGACGCGACGATCGCTTCCTGTTATTTTGACGGCGACGGGAAAAAATCAAGAGGTCCCTTCGAAGTCAACAATTCGCAGAAGTCGGTTCGTGATTTCGCGTATATCTCCGACGGAACAAGCAACACGGTTATGTTGGGCGAAATGCTCACGCACTCCACGACCGGAGGTTCCGACGAAATTACGCGCGATATTCATACCGGAATTTTGACCGGGAAAAACCCGCAATGGCCTTCCACTTGCGTCGGATTCCAAGACCCGGACAACCCGAATCAATTCATTTCGAGCGCCGTCACACGTCCTTGGCTCGGTCGACGTTGGCCCCACGGAATGTACGTTTATTCTTCTTGCAACACAGTTTTGCCTCCAAACTCCGTCAATTGCCTATATTCCACCTCCGACGCCGAACGTACCATTATGACGCCAAGTTCAAGGCACTCGGGCGGAGTCAATATCTCGATGTGCGACGGTTCCGTCCGTTTCGTGAGCGACACGATCGACTGTGGCGATTCCAGCGCCGACAACGACCAGTATCGCGGAAAATCGACCCCGAGCGGATACGGAGTCTGGGGCGCTATGGGATCCGCCAACGGAGGCGAAACGGTCTCGCTGTAAGGTCGAGTCGTAAGCTCCCAACGTAAGCTCACGTCGTATGTTCGCGCGCCGTGAAACCGCGCGTTTATTGAACCGCCAATAAGGGTAAAAAAATGAAACGAACTTTATTTGCGTCGATCGTTCTTTGCGCGTTTGTCGCCGCGTGTTGCGGATGCGATAAAAACACGTTTGGCGTCGTCGACGTAACGGGCAAGATCACCGTCGACGGAAAGCCGGTCGAAGGAATTTCCGTCTCGATGTCGCCCGTCGATCCCGCCGCCAATCCGACGCAACGCGCGGCAGCGGGCGTTACTAAAGAAGACGGCACGTTCCGCGTCGTCACGCCCGGCGCCAAAGTCGCGGGCGTTATGCCGGGCGATTACGTCCTAACCTTCCAAAAGGAAGTTTGGCTGACGGAGGACGGGGAACTTGCCGAGAATATCCCGTACGATCCTTCGAAGCCGGAGCCGAAAACGCATCCGGAGGATTTGTTGCCGCCGAAGTACAAGAATCCCGCAAATTCGGAATGTAAAGTTACCGTAGAAGCGAAAAAATACAAGAAAGGCGAAGTCGCCTTTGAATTTGATCTCTCTTCGGAAAAATAGCGAGACGGAATTGAAATCAACGCGCCGACGGTTTTAAACTTTTCCGCCGATTTGCAATATGTTGATTTTAAAAAAACGAGAAGCGAAATCCCCGCGTCGTAAGACGCGGGGCGTTTCAAAATCGCGCCTAGAATCGTTGTTTTGGGGGTAATTCCAACCGCCGAATTTCATTTGGCGTCTTTCTCGGAATACTTTCCGCAGACGTTTACAAATAAAAAACGCGACGTTTTAAGACGTCGCGTTTTTTTTAAAATCTTCAGTTCGTTTCTAGGAACCGAAGCGAATTTAACGATCAACACCACCCGCGCAGTTTCATCGCGTCGGCGACGCGCTTGATCGCAACCAAATACGCCGCTTCGCGCAAGCTGACTTTCTTCTCTTGACTCATATTATAGACGGCTTTGAACGCGTTCGTCATCTTCTGATCCAAGCGTTTTTGAACGTCTTCGAGTTCCCAATAGTAGTTTTGCGCGTTTTGGCACTGCTCGAAATAGGAGACGGTGACGCCGCCCGCGTTCGCGAGGTAGTCGGGTACGAGGCAAATACCCTTTTCGTTGATGATCTTGTCGGCTTCGGGCGTGGTCGGTCCGTTCGCCAATTCGCAAATGAATTCGCATTGGAGCTTCGGAGCGATCGCTTCGGTGATTTGATTTTCAAGCGCGGCGGGGAAGAGAACGCAGACGGGAAGCGTCAAAAGCTCTTCGTTCGTAACTTCTTTGGCGCCGGGGAAGCCCGCCAACGCGCCGTTCGCCTTCTTGTAGGCGACCAATTCTTGCGCGGCGATTCCTTCGGGATTGTAGACTCCGCCCTTCGAATCGGAAACGGCGACGACTTTCATACCGAGGATTTCTTCCGCCAACGTCGCGGCAAATTGTCCGGCGTTGCCAAAACCTTGAATCGCGCACGTCTTGCCTTTGAGGTCGACCCCGTAAGCCTTGGCGCATTCGCGCATAACGTAAATTCCGCCGCGCGCCGTCGCGTCGCCGCGACCTTGCGAACCGCCGAGTCCGACCGGCTTGCCGGTGATGACGCCCGGATGGCATTCCATCGTCATCTTTTCATATTCGTCCATCATCCACAACATAATTTGCCCGTTGGTGTACACGTCCGGGGCGGGCACGTCTTTCGTGATGCCGACGACGGGGGCGATGGCGCGCATATAAGCGCGAGCGAGGCGTGCTTTTTCCGTTTCGGAGAGTTCCTTCGGATTGCAGACGATTCCGCCTTTGCCGCCGCCAAGAGGAATGTCGACGACGGAGGTCTTCCACGTCATCCAGCAAGCGAGCGCGCGCACGGTGTCGATCGTTTCTGTCGGGAACCAACGAATGCCGCCCTTTGCGGGACCGCGCGCGGTGTTGTATTGAACGCGGAATCCTTGGAACACTTTGGTGGAACCGTCGTCCATTTTGACGGGCAGAGCGACCCAAACTTCGCGTTGGGGCGTGCACAAAAGAGCCGTCGTCGCTTCGTCAAGTCCAAGAGCCTCGGCCGCTTTAACGACGCGCGCTTTAGCGATTTCAAAGGGGTTGCGTTCTTCAGCCATTTTAATCTCCTTATCGGTTTGGAATAGGCTATAAAGGTCTTTAATATGCCGTTACTTTTACATTAGCTTTTTTAATCTTTTTTATAATTATTACCCGATTGTTATTTTTCGCAAGAGGGATATAAAAATTTTTTATAAAAAATAGTTAGAGAGAACTAACTATTGCTATGAAGTTCTCGTTTTGCCGTTTTCCTTTTGGCGTTTGTAATTTGGAATAGGATTGGCGTTTGACTCGCGTATGCTAGGTTGGTTCGATTTGTTTCCTCAAAATTTCTTTCGATTTTTAACGCCGTTTTTTCGTTAAAGCCCGTTTTAACGTTTCTTCGTTTGTTCCTTCGAAGACAAAAAATCGTCGCAAAACTTTGAATGATTTGCAAGTCTTTTATATTTGGTAATTTATGTAAATATGAGTATTTTAGCAAATATATTTGGACGCGCGGCTAAAAAATGACGATATAATGGACGCGTGGGAATGAGAAAAATTAGTTAGTTTTAACTAACTTAACGCTTGGGGCTGGCGTCGCAATGGAACCTATTAAATTTACCGACTATTTTCAGAAACTGTTAAACGAGGCGATCGGTTTGTGCAAGCAGACGGGGGCTTCGGGGGTTCTTATGTACTTTGACGCGCCCGTCGATTGGAAGCGTTTGAAGAAGACGTTTGGCGACGTTCCTTTCGTCGCGGCGGCTTCTAATGAAGAGGCTCTTGCCGGGGCGTTTGAGGCGGAAGTTAAAACGGTTTTGCTCAATCTTGAGGACGACGCGCCCGTTTACGACAGAATTACCTACGCTATTTTGAAGGGCGTCACGAACGATCTGTTTTTGCCCGGCACGAGACTAGTCGCCGTATACAGCGGGTTCGATTCGCTCAACTTTGATTCAATAAGCGTCATCAATCTTGGCGTCCATTTGGAACGGCTCTCCGGGAAGGATTTGCGCAAGATCGAGACGAAAGTACCGCTTAAAACGCTGAAAATGGTCGTCGATCTCGCGTTGGAAATCGGACGCGAGGGACGCGAGGGAAAATCGGTCGGCACAATGTTTGTCGTCGGAGACACGAAAAAAGTGTTGGCTTCGAGCAAGCCGGCCGGCTTCGATCCCGTGCGCGGCTACAAGTGTAAAGAACGCGATTTGTTCGATT
>JAZUGM010000150.1:0-8807 GCA_045641205.1 Thermoguttaceae bacterium | reverse complement strand
GCGCCTTGATTCCTTTTCCAAGGCAAAGAGACGCTCGCGGGGAAGCGCCGAACTCGATCGCGCGGGTCAAGGCGCCCAGTCCGAATTCCGCCGGGTTGCGCGTGGCGCGAACGACGTCGAGCGCGTAGTCGCGCAACGTTGGATCGACGTAGATTTGATCGACCAATTTTTGCGCGTCTAGGACGTCTTGAGCCGATAGAATCGCGCGCGGTTGCTCGCTGAAATTCGTCATGCCGCGATCGAATATTTCGCGTTCCTCGTCGCGCGAGGGATAGTCGATTTTGACTTTGAGCATAAAACGGTCGATTTGAGCTTCAGGCAGGGGATAAGTTCCTTCCTGTTCGATCGGATTTTGCGTCGCCATCACTAAGAAGGGCGCCTCTAATTTCCAAGAGGTTTCGCCGATCGTCACTTGTCGCTCTTGCATCGCTTCCAAGAGCGCCGACTGAACTTTGGACGGCGCGCGGTTGATTTCGTCCGCCAAGACGAAATTTGCGAAAATCGGACCTTTGCGCGTTTGGAACTCGCCGCGAGTCGGAGAATAGATCATTGTTCCGATTAAGTCGGCGGGCAAAATATCGGGCGTGAATTGAACGCGTTGAAATTTCGCGTCCAACGCGCAAGCCAACGACTTAATCGCGGTCGTTTTTGCCAGACCGGGCGCGCCTTCTAGTAGAATATGACCGCCGGTCAACACGCCGACGAGCAGACTCGTGATCATTTTCTCTTGACCGACGACGACGCGGGCGATTTCCTCGCGAAGACGTTGAAATTGTTCCGTGCGAACGCGAACGACGTCCGCAGGGACGGGGGATTCTATCGACATAACGTTATTACGTTCCTATTGACAAACGATATTACGCGAACGCGTCCGGCGAATTGAACTTTACTCGCACGACGCGACGCTTTGTAAGCTACAGTTGCCGACGCGCGTTTTTTCTTGCGTCAAATTGGCGAAATTTTCAAATTTACGGAACGCGCGACGTTCCGAGCCCCTTGTTTTGACGACAAAGCTCGAGTTCTTCCTCCTTGCATATCCAGCCGCGACAATTTGGCGCGCCGCATTTGCAGGGAATCGCCGACTGCCAGTCCCAGCCGTAATCAATCGTAAGTTCCTCGTCCGGCTCGACGTCGCGCAACGCGTGAACCCAAAGTTCAAAACAGGGCGTTTCGTCTTTTCCCGCGTCGCCTTCAGTGATTTGCCACTCGACAAACTCGCAATTTGGCGCGCATGAATGATTGAGGAAACGATAGGGCGCGTTCGGTTCAAGAACCCCGTCGGCAAATTCGACGCAATATTCCGAACGAAATTCTTGCGTCTTAATTTCGCCGAAGACGCGTCCGACCGCGCGTCCTTTTTTAATTCGCGCGTCGGCGAAGACGCCAAGTCCGCGCCCTTCCGTCTCCTTAACTTTGACGCGGTCAAATCGAAGAGGTCGCGAGGAGAAGGGCGGAATCGCGCCCGATTCCGACTCATTTTTCAGCGCGTTGTTCGAATCCATTATTCGTCCTTACGTTCTTCGTCGACTAAGACGCCCTTTTCGTTCTCTTGCGAAAATTGTTTGATGCGACGATAGAGGGTTCTTTCGCCGACGCCGAGCATTTTTGCCGTTTCTTCGCGATTGCCGCCCGTCGCGCGCAACGTCTCCTGAATGAAGAGACGCTCGAGGCGTTCAAGGGTCAGACCGACAAACGGCTTGAGCGAATTTTCCGTTTCTGCGGAATGACAGGCGACGACGCCCGGCGAAACGATCTCTTGCGGCTTGTCGTCTTCGAGATTATCGGCGTCAAGATTGGAATCGAGCGTTTCGATTTCCAAATCGTCGTTGGGCGTTCCTTCCAAAATTTCGTCGGGCAAATCGTCCAAATCAAGGAGACCGTCGACGTCGACGACGACCATGCTTTCGGCGACGTTGCGCAACTGGCGAACGTTGCCCGGCCAATCGTACAGCAACAACTTACGTCTTGCGGCTTGCGAGGCGCCCTTGATTGTTTTGTCGTACTTCTTCGCGAAGATTTTGACAAAATGATCAAGCAGAATCGTCACGTCGTCTCGACGTTCTTTTAAACTGGGCAAACGGAGCGTGACGACCTTGAGTCGATGATATAAATCGCGTCTAAAATCTCCTTTTTCGACGGCTTCTTCAAGGTTGCGATTGGTTGCGGAGACGAGTCGGACGTTCACTTTGATCGTTTTATTCGACCCGACAGGAGTGATCTCGCCGCTTTCCAAAACGCGCAATAATTTTACTTGGGTTGAAAGAGGCATGTCGCCAACTTCGTCGAGAAAAATCGTGCCGCCCGTCGCGTATTCGAATTTTCCGACCCTGTCGCTAGTCGCGTCGGTAAACGCGCCTTTGATATGTCCAAAAAGCTCGCTTTCTAGTAGATTTTCGCTAAGCGCGGCGCAGTTGAGCGCGACGAACGGCTTGTTTTTACGCGCGCTGTTATGATGAAGCGCTTGCGCGAAAAGCTCCTTGCCCGTGCCCGTGTCCCCAAGAATGAGAACGGTCGCGTCGGTCGGCGCGATACGCTTTAGACGTTCTAGCGCTTTGAGCATCGCCGGACTACTCCCGACGACTCCGTCGAAACCGAATTTTTCGTCGAGTCGCGCTTTGAGTCGTTGATTGTCGAGTCGCAAACGCGCCGCGTCGCCCGCCTTTTGAACGATCGAGCGCAACTGCTTGAGGTCGAGCGGTTTCTGAAGGTAATTGAAAGCGCCCTGCAACATCGCTTCGACCGCAGTCTCGACGCCCGCGAAAGCGGTCATCAAAACGACTTCCGTTTCCGGCGATTCGCGTTTGACTTCGCGTAAAATCTGCAAGCCGCCGTCGTCCGTTTCCAGCATAAGATCCGTAACGACGACTTCGAAGAAACGACGCGTTATTTGCGCTTTTGCCTCCTGCGCGGAATGAACGACGACGCATTCGGCTTGAATTCGTTCCAAACTTGCCGCCACGACTTCCGCGTGCGCCGGCTCGTCGTCGACGACCAACACGTTCAACGGCTCTTCCGACGAAACGTCCGTCGCGCTTTCTTTTACTTTACTCAACGTCGGCTCCTTTCGTTACATATTCCGCGCGCTTGTCGCTCGAACGTCCGCTATTCGAACGACGTTCTCTCAAGTGTATCTATCTTTGAAATTAGGGCAAGACCCTAGAAGAAGGGATAATTACGTCGGGGACTAGCTGGTCGGTGAAAATAACAACAAACGTCGTGTTTTCAAGTCAAAGAAAACGTAACGTTCATTGTTTAAAATTCGCGCTTAGTTCTTCAAATCTTTCCAAGATTTATTCTTTTATTCCTTTAATAATTTCTTTCAATTTCCATATGATAATTCCGACATAAGGAATTTTCTTGCCTGTTTCACCTTCTAACGAATCCAATATATTTGAACAATAAATCCTTAGTTCTTTTGGTTCCGACGGCGTTTTTAATTTTTTTAAAAACCTATCTAAAGCGCTTTTTCGGAGTTTAGGAATATCTAAAACGTCGATTTGACAATTCAAATTTAGATGCGCGGTAAGATCTTTGTCAATTTTAGTATCGGTAGACGATATTTTCCCTTCTTTTGAATATTGAATTCCACTTAACGTCGACGGATCGCACGGATTGATTTTTAGCTCTTTATGACCGCGCTTAGCGCCGCAAGTAAAAGTACTATAGAGACGTTTCTTTTTTGTACCGCTTCCTTGGTTGCCCGTACAAACCGCCAACAAATTATTATAATCTAAACCTTGTCCGACGTCGCGTTTATCTTCAGGATTACGTGGAATCCAATGTTCTATCGTTACGGGATCGTATGATTTGTTATCGGTCGTTTTTCTTTCATCTGGTATGCGTCGCATACAATAAGCGCATAAATACCCCTGTTCCTTTAGTAAATTCTCTTTAATTTCTTCCTTCTCTGGATGGTTTAACAGTCCATACGACTCGTCAGGATTCAACCCTTTTTCACGAGCTTCGCGCTGTTTAGCTAGTAAAAAAGGGGGAGGATCGCCTTTTTTAATCTCGATCACGATAAGAACTTTCTATTTGCAGTAATTTTAATTCGACGCGACAAGCTACTAACTCGCCGTCGTCGTTTCCTATTTTCCTTTCAATCTCTTCAAGAAGCGCGTTAGCGCTTTCGATATTTTTCTCATCGATCGCCTTGCCAAATTCTTTAAACAAAGAAGCTATTTCGGGAGGACGTTCGCTTGCTTTCATAATTCCAGAAAAAATAGAATTCGCGTCTTTACCATAAACTTCGCCTTCAGGTTCACGCGCCTCCAATTCGTCTATAATAATGAGATTTTCGCTTTTCACAGTATTGATAACGGCGGGCGCATGCGTACTGACGATAAACTGAACCTTTGGAAAAATCGCTTGTAAATCGCCTAATATTCGTTGTTGCCAAGCGGGATGCAGATGTAAGTCGATCTCGTCGATTAAGACGACTCCTTCGGTTTCACGCGTTACGGCGTCTAACAACTGCGGGTTTAAGACGGCCATACGGTACGCGAGGTCTGCAACTAAACTAATCGTACTTTTGTAACCGTCGCTCAACTGACTTAACGGAGTTCGTATACGTCGATTATCGACGTCCGTATATTCAACGTAGAGTTCGTGCGAATCAAGATTATACAGAATTTTAACGTCTTTTTTTCCCGTTATACGAGCGTAACAAATCTGCATAGCTTGATATACGGCGTCTAATTCAGACGGCGATTCGTCGACCGCGCTACGATCTAACGCTTCAAGTTCCTGAAATCTTTGCTTTCTAAACCAATTCATCATTAGTTTTAGGTTTACCGTACTGTTCAAAGCGTCGATATAGCCGTTTGTACGAACGTTAGTTTCAGACACGTCGCTTTTTTTTTCACGATGATAATCCCAAAGACGTCCTGTTCCATAATAAGCGACAAGCGGCAGAACTAGTTTATCGTCTCCGTTCCGCATTTGTTCTTGCCAACCCTTTGCTACGTCGACGATCTCTTTGGCGTCTTTTATAGTCGTATTTCCTCTTCCACTGATTAGCGAACGTTTCCATTCGTAACAATGACCGCCTATTTCTCCGATCGCAGTGATTTCAACCGGATAAAACGTCTGAACGTCGATTCTTTTTCCAAGAGGATAAGCCTTGAAACGAACGTCTTTTTTATCGATGCGACGCCCGGCGAGACTGTCAAACGGAGTAAAAATCGTTCCAAGCGCAACGGCTATTGCTTCGAGAATTGCAGTTTTACCGGCGCCGTTGGCTCCGACAACGACCGAGGTTTTGGGATGGAATTCAACGTCTAAGTTTTCAAAACACCTGAAATTACGTAAAGATATTTTTTCCAAGTACATCGGTCGCTTACTTTCTCTAGACTTCATAAGAACGACGTTCGCCTCTGTTCTGGGAACCTCAAAGGGAACGTCATAAAAACGTTTTAAGGACTTGTGGTCTAGTTCTTCGTTCCCAAGCGTTCTCCCGCGTATTTTCCTTCGCGAATCGGACGCCACCACCAGTCGTTGTCGAGATACCATTCGACGGTTTTGCGAATGCCCGACTCGAAGTTCTCTTCGGCGCGCCAGCCAAGTTCCGTTTCAAGTTTCGTCGCGTCGATGGCGTAACGCAAATCGTGCCCCGGTCGGTCTTGAACAAACGTAATCAAATCCAAATAACTACCCGACGCGCTTGGTCTTAATTCGTCTAAAATACGGCAAATCGTCTCGACGACTTCAATATTCTTTCGTTCGTTTTGACCGCCGACGTTGTAAGTTTCGCCCGGCTTGCCTTTAGTTAAAACGGTAACGAGCGCTTTTGCGTGATCCTCGACGTAAAGCCAGTCGCGAATATTCTCTCCTTTTCCGTAGACGGGCAAGGGCTTGCGATCTAGCGCGTTGAGAATAATCAGCGGAATCAATTTTTCAGGGAAATGATACGGACCGTAATTGTTTGAACAGTTGGTAACCAAGACGGGCAAGCCGTAAGTATGCCCCCACGCCTTCACGAGACAATCCGCCGACGCCTTGCTCGCCGAATAAGGACTGCGCGGATCGTAAGGCGTTTTTTCTGTGAAGAGTCCTTCGGAACCTAACGAGCCGTAAACTTCGTCGGTCGAAATATGGTGGAACCGAAAAGCGCTTTTGCGCGGCTCCGCGAGACCGTTCCAATAATCGCGCGCCGCTTCTAACAGCGACGCCGTTCCCAAGACGTTCGTTCGCACGAACTCGCCCGGTCCGTCGATACTACGATCGACGTGAGATTCTGCGGCAAGGTGCATAATTCCGTCGGGCTGGAATTCGTCAAACGCTTGACGGATCGCTTGATAATCGCAAATATCTGCGCGGAGGAATCGGTAATTCGGCGAAGACTCGACGTCGCGCAACGAAGACAAATTGCCCGCGTAAGTAAGTTTGTCGACATTGAGAACGCTCCATCCGAGCGCGCCGACTGCGTAACGAACAACCGCCGAACCGATAAATCCGGCGCCGCCGGTAAGAGCTAATCGAAACATTTTGTTTTCCTTTGCTAACAACTTAATATGATCGTTTAGCGCCATAGTAGGCGAGGATTTGAGTTAAAATCGTCGAATTTGACGATCGACGCCCCGCATCCCAAACAACGTAAAACTGCAGTATTTACTATACGTCGCGATCCTTCGTTTTGCAAGGGTTTTTTCAAGCATTTGCTTTTTTTTTGAGAATATCGTCCTCTTTTGTAATCGTTCACGGATACTTGCAAAGTATTAGTTTTTCACTGTTCGCGGCGCCTTTTTGGTAATTCAACGAATCTGCGTTCGCTGATACGCGGCTTTCCGCGAACGCATACAGAAATAAAATAACGCGGTCTATCGACGCCCGCGCGTTGTTCTGTTAAAATATAAAGAGTTTCTGCGTTGTTTTCAGCGCTTGCGCCGACGTTTGCGCGTCGCGCGTTGTTTTTGTTGTGAAATAAGACGACGATCGGAAGGAGTCGAAAATGTTGGATAGTTGGTTGTCGGATCGTTCGCGTTCCTTTAGTTCCTCGGGCATTCGCAAGGTGTTCGACCTTGGCGCGAAGTTGGAAAATCCGGTTAATTTGTCGATCGGTCAACCCGATTTCGACATGCCGGAATTGGCGCATAAAGGCGCGATCGACGCGATTAACGCCGGTAGAAGCGGGTATACTCCCACGCAAGGTCTGCAAAAGTTGATCGATCGTCTCCAAGCGGACGTCGACGCAAAATATAACGATTCTGATCGTAAGCTCTTCATTACGAGCGGGACGAGCGGCGGGTTGCTTTTGGCCGCTTTGGCGTTCCTGAATCCTGGCGACGAAGTGATTTTGTTCGATCCCTATTTCGTAATGTACGAATCGTTAACGAAAATGGTCGGCGCCGTCCCCGTTTGTATTAATACGTATCCTGATTTCAAATACGACGTTCAAAAAGTCGCCGACGCGATCACGCCGAAAACAAAGATGATTCTTTTCAACTCGCCCGCCAATCCAACCGGACATGTCGCGACGCGCGAAGAAATCGAAGGAATCGCCAAACTTGCCGCTGAAAAGAATATTATTCTTGTCAGCGACGAAATCTATAAGTCTTTTGCGCACGGCGAATTCCTTTCGCCCGCCGAATTTAATTCCCAGACGCTCGTACTTGGCGGATTTAGCAAGTCGCACGGCATGCCGGGTTGGCGCGTCGGGTTTGCGCACGGACCTGCGGAAATGATTCAAACGATGCTGAAATTCCAGCAATACACGTTCGTTTGCGCGCCGGTCGTCGCGCAATGGGCGGCGTTGAGCGCTCTTGAGACCGATATGAGCGCGCAATTTGAAGCGTATCGTCGTAAGCGCGACTTGTTGATCGAAGGGTTGGGCGACTTGTATGAACTGGGTAATCCGCAAGGCGCGTTCTATATGTTCCCAAAGGCGCCTTGGGGAACCGCGACGCAATTCGTTGAAAAAGCGATTACTAAATACAAGTTGTTGATTATTCCCGGCAACGTGTTCAGTCAACAAGATACGAACTTCCGCGTTTCTTACGCGGCTAGCGAAGAAACTATTAATCGCGGAATCGACGCCTTGCGCAAGTTGGCGAAGGATCCCGACTGACGTTAGGAAACGCGATAATTTAACAAGCGTCTTTTTTTGAAAATACGCTTGTCGGCGCGTAGCGCGTTTAGAATAAAAGGAGACTTGTTATGAAACGAATTGTTTTAACGTCGATTTTGGCGTTGGTTCTTATTGGGCTAACCTCCGTCGTCGAAGGCGCGGCGCCCGAAGCGAAACTTACCGGCGCGCGACGCGTGGAAGTCGTCTACGACGGGAACGCCTATGCGTTCGACGTCGCGCCCGCCTCTTGGAAGGTCGTCGTCGACGAGTCCTATTCGTCTTTACCCGTCTACAATCCGTCGGCGAGTTCTTGGACTCGCGGTCGGGTCTTATCGGGCGTGAGGGCGTGCGAATGCGCGGTATTTGGCGCGCTTGACCCTTCGTCGGTCGTCGTCAAATTGGAATCGACGGGCGAAGCGTTGACTCGCGGCAAAGATTTTGAATTTGACGAGTCTTCCGGCGCGTTAGGACGTCTTGACGGCGGCAAACTTGGCGCTTCCGACGTTGCGCTCGCCAGTTATCGTTGCGTCGAATCGCGAATCGATTCGATCGTCGTCGACGCGGAAGGCAAGGTCGAACTTGTCGAGGGCAAAGCGAGCGTTCTTTCGCCGGAACCTCCCGTTTTGCGCGAAGGACAAAAGCGACTCGTCAACGTTTATTCGACCGGGCTTGGCGCCGATTTGACCGACGCGTCTATTTTTCCGATCGACGAAGTTTTTGCAAACGAGCGCGATTCTCTCGA
>JAZUGM010000149.1:0-4263 GCA_045641205.1 Thermoguttaceae bacterium | reverse complement strand
GACTTTTCACGGCGACGAGCAATCATTCCGGCGGAGTCAACGTCGCTATGCTTGACGGGTCGGTTCGTTTCGTCTCCGATACGGTCGACTGCAACGGCTTGCCCGATTGCCAGCAACATTCAACTTACGTCGGCAAAAGCGTTTTTGGCGTTTGGGGCGCCCTTGGTTCGATCGCCGGCGGCGAGACGACAAGTCTGTAACGAACGTCGATCATTGAGCGTATAAGCGATAATTTAAAACGTTGATCGACAAAGGATTTTTCGATGAAGAATATGAAAAGATTGTTCGTAGGCGTCGCGGCGGTTTTGTCGCTCGTTAGCGCCGTCGGTTGCGGTCCGAAAAAGCCGGACGGAATGCCGCCGCTTTACCCGTGCGTGTTGACGTTTGTGCAAGGGGATAGGCCGGTTGCGGACGTTTTGGTCAATTTGTATCCAGAGGACGGAAGCGACTCGCGTTGGCGTGCGGGCGGAACGACCGACGCCAACGGAAAAATTGAGTTGCGAACCCTTGCGCAATACAAGGGCGTTCCGGAAGGAACGTACAAAGTGACCGCTTATAAAACGTTGATATCGGACGGACCGGAACCGACCGAGGAACAAATTAAAAACGGCGACACTAATTTCGTCGCGACGTCGACGCGGTACGTCGACTCCAAATTTGAATTCCCGGATCAAACGCCGTTGCGCTTGACCGTCAAGGCGGGAAAGAACGCCGAGACGTTCGATCTTGGCGAAGCGATTCAGGAAGAGGAAGAGGTTCCAGCCGCCGGATATTAACGGCGTTCCGTCTGTCGCTTTTGTCGACTCGTCGTTTTTCTATAAACGCCGTTGTTTTCCGAATCTCTTCAAACGACGGCGGGCGCATAAAAAGAATTGTCGGCGTTATTTTCCGCCCGCTTGACTTTGAAGGGCAAACGGGTATCATAGGAAAGGGCGCTTGGTGTTTTGCGTCAGGAGGAACTAATGATTCGACAAACGCCAAAAAACGCCGTCGTCGATTTGTTTTGCGGCGTCGGAGGCTTGACTTGCGGCTTGAGACAAGCCGGATTGAACGTCGTCGCGGGCTTCGATTGCGACGACGGCTGTCGTTTCGCTTACGAGACGAACAACAAAGCGCGTTTCTTTCGCGCCGACGTCGCTTCGCTAACAAGCGACGACCTTGTCGCCGTTTATCCAACGAACGGCGCGAAGATTCTTGTCGGTTGCGCTCCTTGCCAACCTTTTTCTAATTATTCGTCTCGATACCGTAAAAACGGGCGCAAAGACGACAAATGGAAACTTCTTTCGTCCTTTGCAAGACTTGTCGAAGAGACGGCGCCCGACGTCGTTTCGATGGAAAACGTGCCCGGCTTGGCGAAAGAATCCGTTTTTCGTGATTTTGTCGAAACGTTGAAGAAATGCGGATATTCTTCTTGTTGGGACGTCGTTTTTTGTCCCGATTACGGAACGCCGCAAAATCGAAGACGCCTAGTTCTTCTTGCGTCAAGACTAGGCAAGATCGAGTTTCTTAAAAAAACGCGATCGTCTAACAATTATGCGACGGTTCGAGACGCCATCGGAAATTTTCCCAAAATTGCCGACGGCGAAACCGATCCGCAAGATCGACTTCATCACGCTTGCGCGTTGTCGTCGTTAAATCGCCGGCGAATCGCGCAGTCGAAGCCGGGCGGAACTTGGCGCGATTGGGACGACGATTTGAGACTCGATTGTCATTGTTCCGCGTCGGGCAAAACGTTTCCGTCGGTTTATGGGCGAATGGAATGGGACAAGCCGTCGCCGACGATCACGACGCAATTTTTCGGGTACGGCAACGGGCGTTTTGGGCATCCTGAACAAAATCGAGCGATTTCAATTCGAGAAGGCGCCGCGCTTCAAACCTTCCCGAAAGACTATCGATTTTTAAGCGACGACGACTCGTTTAACCGAACGAAGTTGGGCGTCCACATTGGAAACGCCGTTCCCGTCGCGTTGGGAAAGGCGATCGGATTGGCGATTAAAAAACATTTGAAGGAGTATTGCAATGTCTGACGAAAGCGTTCTTTCTTCGGAAGAACAGCGTAAAATTGACGAGGAAATCAATCAAAAAAGCGAAGACTTTCTTTTTAACGTGTTCGATTTTACTTTGCGCGATTTAATGGCTAAATTTTCTAAGGAACGCCTGTCCGTACCGCGTTATCAAAGACGTTTTGTCTGGAGCGAGAAGAAACAGCGTTACTTTATCGAGTCGCTTTTCTTGAATCTTCCGATTCCGTCGATTTTTTTAGGTCGAACACGGCAAAGGAATTATTATGAAATTATTGACGGGGTTCAACGTCTTTCTTCTATTAGAAATTTTGTCGACGGAAATTTAAAATTAGAAGGACTTAAAAAAATTACCTCTTTAAACGGACGAACGTTTAAACAGTTATCCGAAAATACGCAAGACGATTTTTTAGAGAGAACACTGCGAACGATCGTTTTATCCAAAAAATTAGAGGAAGCGTCTATCGAGGAACTGTTTGAGCGACTTAACACGGAACTGTTTAGGCGACTTAATACGACGGGCGAACAGCTTTCGCCGTTTGAAACTATTCGCGGCGTTTTTAAAGGCGGCTTGATGGATTTGATCGAAGAATTTGAAAGCGACGAAAAGTTTGTGGCCGCCACGCCCCTTTCCAAACAAAAAGCGGAAAAGTATCGAGGCGACCGCGGGTATTTCTTGCTCAGATTTTTTGTTTTTTTGGACAACTATTCGGAAGTTGGACCGCGACCGTTTGAATATTTGAACAAATTTATGGACGAACGGGCGCCAATGTTAACAACAGAAGACATAGAGCGTTACCGTAAAACGCTTAACAACGTGTTAGATTTTGTCGGACAGTATTTTGGCTCAAACGGATTTGGCAAGTCTAAAAACCAGACGACTAGAACCCAGTTCGACGCCCTTTCCGTCGGCGTAGCGTTGGCTTTACGCGAGAATCCGAAATTGCGATGTTCTTCGGAAGCTATTAGAGAATTAAGGGCTTCAAAGGAGTTTAAGGAACTCACTCCGTCGGGCGCAAGTTCAAATTCAGGCAAACTTTCTAAAAGAATTGAGTTTGTTCGAGACAAATTATTAGAGGTTTCCCGTGACATTAATAGATCGACAGTTTTATGAAAAAACTCGTAATTCTATTGAGATTTTTTGGAGGGACATAAAGAGAGGCGAATCAATAGTATCGGATTCTCTAGAATTATTCCCTAATGAAACAGACGACGCGTGCTCGGACGAACTCAAAATGTTGTCTGAGATAAAGAGATCGTCATTTGTATTGATGTTGTACAATATGATTGAGGCGACTGTTACGAAGTTAGTTCAGGGAATAATTGAATTAGCCGTTAGATATTCGCCAGATTTAGAATTCAAAGATTTTAATAAAGAGATTCGAAGATTATGGATAAAATTGCAAGCTCAACGGTTTGGCGACGTTGCCAGAAAAGATAAAGGCGACTTGTTTGTTAAGTTATATGAATCGTTTTGCGAACCGACGGATTGGAAAGAATATGGTTTTGATAATGTAGAAACTTTCAAAAGAACGTTAGACGCCAGCGGAAATTTGGATTTTCACCAGATTGAAAAAATCTTTGGGAATTTTAATATCGAAATAAAGCAAATTCTAACTGCGGAAGGTCGTGCAAAAGAAACTACTTTTCCAAAAGAGTACAAAAGCGCTTTAAAGAATATTAAGGTTTTACGAAATAAATTAGCTCACGGTAACCTAGCGTTTTTTGAAGGTTCCACCGAAAAATCTATAGACGATTTGAAGCGATATAAGGAAGCGACTTTTGCTTGTCTTGAGTGTTTGATTGATAGGACGGAAAAATATTGCGAGGCGTTGCAAAAGGACTTGGAAGAAAAGAAAAAAAACAGGCGTTCGTCGTCTTGATTTCTGTAATTAGGGTTCAAGACGAGTTTGTAGGTTTGCGTCGTCGAGTAAACAATATGGTTTAGGCGTCTTATAACGTCGACGTCGCAACGTTACGAGACGTTGCTTGGAAGTTGAACGGAAAATCTTTACTTCTTTTGTAAGCGTTCACGGAAAAACGACGCGTAAGAACCGCCGCGTAGCGGCGCGCGACAAGCCGCCCGTCAACGACGGGGGCGGATCGGCGGTTCGCGTGACGTTACGCAAACAATTTTTGGTTTTTTACAGTCGACGCGTCGTCTGAAAGTTCGTATGTTTTTCGCAGAACCTTCAAACGCTAATTCTTCCGATAAACTCGGTTCTCCGTAAACGGGAGTTTT
>JAZUGM010000148.1:0-3209 GCA_045641205.1 Thermoguttaceae bacterium | reverse complement strand
GATTACGCGAGTCGTACTAGAGGAATATTGACCCGTTGGAGTGTAATAATCATAGGAATAGTTCACCGCCTGCAAACTCAAATCCGCGTTTAACGTCAAGCCGTTTAATACCGTCAAAGACTTTTCGGATTCAATTACCCCGTTCGCGTTTAACGTTACCCCGTCGAAAGTCGGCGCGCCGCATATTGAATAAATTACCGAAACGTCGGAATTAATCAGTTTTGTACCGCCGTTAAAATATATCGCGCCTTCGTTAGTTACGCTATTTTGAAGTTTGCCGCCGGTAACCTTGCACGAAAGATAAAAATTACTAGTTTTACTTAAATTAAACGTCGCCGTTTTACCCGTTTGTAACAAAGGCGCAGAAACGTATATACTGGCGTTTGACGCGTCTGAAAAAATCCCGCCAAACGCTATTTCGCCGTTCGAAGCGGCAATATAGCCCTCCCCATACGACCCGCCGTCGCGAATCGTGATCGTTTCCGATACCGTCAACAAAGCGGGAGTTTCCTCCGTGCCCTCGACCTTCAAATAAGACGTATTGTACGGACAATACGACGTATAAACCTCCGAACTTAACGTCAAAGTTCCAACCCCGGAAAGCGTTTGACTGCCCTGAAAGATTACGCGAGTCGTTTTAGAAGCGTTCGAGCCCGTTGGAGTATAAGAACTTAAATCTGTGTTTACGGCGTTAAGACTCAAATCCGCGTTCAACGTCAAGCCGTTTAATACCGTCAAAGACTTACCCGATTGAATTATCCCGTCGCCGTTTAACATTACGCCGTCAAGCGTACTATTGCTACAAATTACGTAATCTGTCGCGACTTCAACGTCCGTCAAGACGATTCCATTAAAATAAACCGTACCCGTCGAACCGTCGACCGATTCGATCTTACCGCCTGTTATGGATTTGTTAAAATAAAGCGTCGTCGATCGCAAATCAAGCGTCAACGTTTTATTCGTATTTTCGAGCGGAGCGGTAAGATAGATTGTGCCGCCGCTCGCATTGAAAGAATAAAGATCGCTCGTATGCGCCAATGGCGCCGAGATTCTCCAAACGCTGTTAGAAGACAACTTAATTTCGCCGCCGTAAGCGAACGAACCGTTAGAAGCGGCAATATAGCCTTCGCCGTTCGCTCCGCCGTCGCGAATCGTGATCGTTTCCGATACCGTCAATAAAGCGGGCGTATCTTCACTACCTTCGACCTTCAAATAAGACGTGTTGTACGGACAATACGACGTATAAACCTCCGAACTTAACGTCAAAGTTCCAACCCCGGAAAGCGTTTGACTGCCCTGAAAGATTACGCGAGTCGTATTGGCGGCGTCCGAGCCCGTCGGAGTATAAGAACTTGAACTAGTGTTCACCGCTTGCAAACTCAAATCCGCGTTCAACGTCAAGCCGTTTAATACCGTTAAAGACTTGCCCGATTGAATTACCCCGTTCGCGTTTAGCGTTACACCGTCAAACGTCGGCGCGCCGTATATCGAATAAATTGCAGAAACGTCGGCGTCAATCAATTGCGCGCCGCCCAAATATATCGAGCCTTCGTTGGTTGCGCCATTTTGAAATTTGCCGCCGGTAACCTTGCTCAATAGACAAAAATTACTATTTTTGCTTAAATTAAACGTCGCCGTTTTACCTGTTTGCAACAAAGGAGCAGAAACGTATATACTGGAGTTTGTCGCGTCAGAAAAAATCCCGCCAAACGCTATTTCGCCGTTAGAAGCGGTAATATAGCCCTCGCCGTTCGCTCCGCCGTCGCGAATCGTGATCGTTTCCGATACCGTCAATAAAGCGGGCGTATCTTCACTACCTTCGACCTTCAAATAAGACGTGTTGTACGGACAATACGACGAATAAACCTCCGAACTTAACGTCAAAGTTCCAACCCCGGAAAGCGTTTGACTACCCTGAAAGATTACGCGCGTCGTTTTGGAAGCGTTCGCCCCCGTCGGCGTATAAGAACTTGAACTAGTGTTCACCGCTTGCAAACTCAAATCCGCATTTAACGTCAAACCGTTTAACACCGTCAAACCAACGCCGCTCTGAACTATCCCCTTCGCGTTTAACGTTACTCCGTCGAACGTCGTATTAGCGTTAATTTGAACGCTCGAATCGATCGTCGAATCGAGGACGGTTAGCGCGCCGGTCGTTTTGATTCCGGCGCCTTCCGCCGAATCGAGTCCGCCGGTTATCGTTAGATTCGCGATTTTTACCGTTCCTTTGACGACGTTCAAAACGCGCGCCTGTTGGGCGGCGTCGATCGTCAGCGTCTTCGTTCCAAACGCGACGATATTTAACGCGCCGTATTTCGACGAATCAAAATTAATCGCAATTTCGTCGGACGCGGAAGCGAACGTAATTTTATTGAATTCGTCGGTCGTTCGAATAAGAATCAAATCGTCGGTCTTAGTCGTTTCAGCGTCGGCGATCGCGGCTTTGAGAGTTTCGATCGAAACGTCCGCCACGTCGATTTCGACGACGTTTTGCGTTTCGACAGTTTCCGGGAGATTCAGCGAAGGATACGCTTCCCGAATCGCTTCATATTCGGCGACGGAAACGGCAAGCAAGGCGCGGTCTTCCAACGGTTCCAAACTCGACCTATGCGACTTCGGCGCGTTTTTTAGTCGCGCTCGCCTCGACTTCTGCGACTCGACGGGCTCGTTAGAGGAACGACGACGGATTGGCGACGATTCAAACAAAGCTCTAATGCAACGCGACATATTTCTGTTCCTTTTGGCGGATAAGACGCTTTTTACTCGTCGACGCGCGACGAATATCCCTTGTTGCCGTAATGATAACAGAAACGGCGCGTAAATTCAACGTCCGACTAGAAAAAAAAGAGAAATTTTGAAAAAAGGCGATCATTCGCGGGAAGTAACACAAAGCCTCTTGTCGTCGCGTTATTTTCAGAATAAACGTCGCGTGAGAATCGCGCCGTAAGGCGCGCGCGATAAGCCGTCCGTCTTTAGACGGGCGGATCGGCGCTTCGCGGGTCGACGATTTTTCGGATTTCCGTTGGGTTCGTATCGGCGGCGTAAGCCGACGCGCGAAAAGCCGCCCGTCGCGACGGGCGGATCGGCGCGGCCGAAAACGCGTCCGTTATCAAAGTGAAATTATCCGATAAACCCAAAAACTCCCGTTTACGGAGAACCGAGTTTATCGGAAGAATTAGCGTTTGAAGGTTCTGCAAAAAACATACGAA
>JAZUGM010000147.1:0-7983 GCA_045641205.1 Thermoguttaceae bacterium | reverse complement strand
TGACCGTTACCGGCGATTTCGTCTTGGCAACCGCGGAGCAACCAAGGCGTGTCGACTTCGTGCGCGCGGAAGTAGAGGGCGCTGTTGACGCCGCCCTTGGAGACGTATTCGACCTTAGCGGCAAAATCGTCGTAAGGTTCGTTGGAGACGATCAAACCGTCGCGCGGTTCCGTGTTGTCGTGTTGTCCGACCAAAACGCCGTCTTCAGTGAAGGTCCAGCATTCGGGGACGAATTTGTAAGCGTCGACAATTTCCCAGCCGTTGTCGCCCTTGACGAAGAAGTCTTTCCACTCGCTGACGCCTATGTCCTTGACGCGGATGTTCTTCCAGCGAATCGTGCCTTGTTCGCCTTGATGAATTTGGAGCCCGAAAACGCCCTTGTTGTCGTAGTAATCGAAAATATTGACGACCGGCTTGCCGTTGAGCCACGTGCGAATCGACGGACCGACGCATTGAATTTCAATGGAGTTCCAGTCGTCGGCTTTGTACGTCGCGATCGAGGCTTTGGTTACTTCGTCGGCGGTATCGTCCAACCAGACGCGTCCTTTTTGATGTCCGCGACGACCTTCGTCGTAAATACGGCAGGTAACGGGATCGCCCGGCGCGATTTCGCATTGATAACCGAAAACGCGATCGTCGTTTTCACGAATGGCGCTACGGAATTGAACGCCGGAGTTGCCCGGTACGTCGACTTTGAAATCCAACTTCAAAATGAAGTCGCCGTAAGGTTTTTCATAAACGAGGAACGTGTTGCCGTTCGTATTCGGAACGCATTCGCCGACGATGCAACCGTCTTCAACCTTATACTTGGCGGAACCGCCGTGTTTTGCCCAACCGTCGAGCGATTTGCCGTCAAAAATGGAAACGAAACCTTCGTCGGCGTCGTCGGCTTGAACCGAAGAGACCGCGAAACAACCGAACGTCGCTAAAAGCATAGCGGCGGCGCAAAGCGTCTTTCGCATTGTGTAGTCCTCGCAAAGGGGGAAGGGGGTGCGCGCGACGACGGCTTTTACGCGCGTCGACGCGCCGAGCTGAAAGGAACGCGCGAATCGAACGCGCGGACTCTACAAATTTTCTCCCTAAGTATACCAGCCAAAAAACAAATTTGCAATCTATTCCGCTAAAATGGCTAAAAAATTTTTTTTATTGGACGTTTGGCGCTTATAATTTAAGTCCTAGGCGTCAAATCGAACGCGATAAACCGATAAATTGAGTAAGATACGTTGTTTGTGTAAAACGAAATCACGCGAAAACGCTATTCTCACAAATTTTGAAAATTTCTATAATTATAGTCGGTCGTCGGCGGACGTTACGATCAAGGGAAGGAATTTGTCGTCGCAAAGAAAAACGGAAGAATCGACAATTTTAAAAGTTAAGCGAAAAAATGGGAAAAACCGCGATTTTTGAACGACTCGCTTCTTTGGCGCGCCTCTGGACGTCGTGTTTTCTCGCTTTATTTGTGTTGTTTTCGACGTTCGAGATCGGTTGCGACGGCGAGCGACGCGTCAAACGTCGCGAGGCGCGCGTCGAACGCCGCGAGACGCGACGATTAAGCGACGAACGCGCGACGTCGACGAAACCTTCGATCGTCGACGGCTTGACGTCTTCGGACTTGTTGCAAAGCGCGGTCGACGCGTATAAAAACGCGAAATACTATTCCGACGCGGGTTACGTCGAGATGCTTTGCGAACTGGAAGGGAGTCGAACGCTCCGCGCTTATCGCGTTCCTTGTTCTCTTTCTTTTGCGAAGCCGAATTACGCGCGCGTAGAATTTGGCTCCGCTTCTTTGCGTTCCGACGGACAAACGATCCGCGCGGAAATACGAGAAAGCGCGTATGAAAATCAGGTTTTGGAACGACCGGCGCCTTTGTTGACGACTTCGATTAAGGAGTTTTATCCCGACGCGCTTTTTGCGGAAGCGGCAAGTTTGGGCGTGCCCGCCAATATTTTTTGGACTTCCCCGCAACTAATCCTTCTTTTGGCGGAAGACCCGCTCAAGACGCTTGTGCCCGAAGGCTCGAAAACGAGGCTTTTGGAGCCCGAATTTTTACGATTTGAAGACGAGGAGCCGATCGTTTGCGATCGCGCGTTGGTCGAAGCGGAGGACGGCGCGCGCGTCTATTGGTTCGAACGCGAAAGCAAACGTCTTGCGCGTTGCGATTTGCCTGTGGAGCGTCAAGTCGCGCCGGAAAGTTTCGCGCGAGTCGCTTCGTTGCGACTAGAATTTCCCCGTCAATTTCTATCCGACAAGGCGTCGCTTGAACTTTCTTCGTATCGATTCGCCGAGAATGATTTGGCGTCTCGACGCGTCGTCGAGCGTTTTTTACCCCCGGAAGCGTCGATTTTGGGACGAGCTTTTCCCGTCGAGGCGTTGCGTCCCCTTGCGAATGCGAACGAAGAGACGTCCGTTTTACCGCGCGTCGGCGCCGGTCGTAAAACGGCGCTTTGTCTTTGGGACGCGAACGATTTCTCTGATCGTCGTTTAGATTTTTTCGACGCCTTTGAAAACGCGCGACGTAACGACGTCTTTTCCGGCGCGGACTATGCGGTCGTTCTTTGCGACGCGCAAGAGACTTCGGACGAAACGACGCGATCGGAGCTTCTTGACGTCGGGTCGACGACTTTGGGCGCGCGGCTCGATTTGGCGAAGGCGTCGGAACTTGCGCCCGAATTTGGAGCGATTCGCGCCCCGTCTTTTCTTTTGCTTGACGAAGAGGGGCGCGCGTTGAAGTACGTCGACGCGCGCGATTCGACCGGCGACTTGACGGAAGAATTGACGCGCGCTTTGACGGACTCCGATGCGTCGGAAGAGAAGGAACGTTTTTACAAAAACGCGCGCCTTTTTGCCGATTTTATCGACGCGGCCTCGACAAACGACTTGTATCGTTCGGCGGTCGTCGGTTCGTCCCGTCGCGAAATTCCGCCTAGGCGTTTTCCAAAAAATTTCATTTTGCGCGAACAATGGAGTTTTAGCGACTTGCACGCGCCCGTTAATCCGATCGCCGTTTCGAGTCGAGGCGATTCGTTCGACGAACAAGGGACGACGAGCGACGAACGATCGGAAGACGGCGTTCTTCCTATCGCGTCGCAGGAACGAACGTCCGGCGATATGTTGATCGTTCCGTGCGACGGCGCCGCGTTGGCGTTGTTGAGTTCCGACGGTCGACTTGTGCGGAAAACGACGTCGAGCGTCGGCGCCGACGAGCCGATTACGTTTGTTCGAACGGTCGACTTCGGTGCAAATCGTCGATATTACGTCGCTTCCGCCCGACTGCAGTCGCGAATGGCGCGTCGATTCGACGAGAATTTTAACGATTTGGGCGCGTTGGACTTGGGCGCGAATAGCGGTCGACGCGTCGGAGACGCGCGCTTTGTCGATTTGGACGAAGACGACGAGCCGGAATTGCTTTTAGGCTTGGTCGACGACGCGTCTTTGAGCGTCGGCGCCGCTTCGTGCGTTTACGCCGTCGAGATGGCGTCGCGTAAGATTCGTTGGAAACGGGACGCTTTTTTTGAGCCGTACCTTTTCGCCGTCGATTCTTCGCGCGCGTTTTGGACGATCGAACGCGCGCAAGAAGAAGGCGACGCGCTTGTTCGCGTCGATTTGACCTCGGGCGAACGAACGGTCGAAACGCGCGCGCGCGAAGGCGAAACGTTTTTATGGCTGGCGTCGTCGACGAATCTTCCTCAAGACGCGCCGCGCGTCGTCGCGATCGTCGAACGCGAGGAAACAAAAGAAACGTTTCTGGTCGGATATTCCAGCGACGGTCTGGAAACGTGGCGAAGCCCGATAGACGCGCGCGATTCGGAAACGTTCCTTGAGCCGATCCTTTCGGGAGACGTAGACGGCGACGGCTACGACGAATGGCTGACGGCTTCTCCTAACGGCGTCGTTCGTTTCTTTGAAAGCGACGGAACGGAACTCGGCGTTTTTCAGTACGGCAAGGAGATTTCCGGCGTATGCGTCGCTCGTTGGAGCGGCGGTTCCTATTTGGTCGTAACGGACGCGTCGCGCGTCGTCGCGTGGAAAATTGAAGCGTTGCGTCAATAGACGTTTTTTGACAAGCGGTTGCGTTCCCTAGAAAATCGAGCGGGAGTTTGGGTATGTTTCGACGATTATGCCTTTTGGGGTTCCTTTGGCCGGCGTTCCTTGGCGTCTTGCGCGCCGACGAGCCTTCGATTCCGACTCGATCGCCGAATCCTGCGAAAAGTTACGTTTTGACGCGTCTCGATTCGATTTGCGAGGGAACGTTGCGCGATCGCGGCGATTCGTTTTCCGTCGAATTTGAAGGGGGCGGGTCGACTTCCGTTTCGAAATTAGACGTGTTGTTCGTCGGGTCTACGCTGGAATCGGTCTATCGATTCAAAGAAAGTCAAACGAGAACGGAAGACGTCAACGAAGTATTGAAGTTAGCCGACTGGGCGAGTCGTCGGCGTCTGACGACCGAAGCTCTTAAAACGTTGAACGTAAAGCTAACGACTTCGACCGACGAAAACGAACGACGCGCGTTGTCGCAGAAAATCGAAGCGTTAAAATACGCCGAATCCGTTCGCGAGAAGGCGCGCGTCGCAGCCGAACAAAGAGTCGCCGACGGCGCCGCGAGTCAAGTCGGTCGTTCGAACGCCGGTTCCCTTGAGCCCGAGTTGGAAGAGTGGGCGCGAGCCGTGCCCGTCGCCTCGATGCAATTATTTAGCCGCAAAGTTCAGCCGATTTTGCAAAAACGTTGCGGAGGCGCCGACTGCCACGACGAATCGAGCGGCAAGAACCAATTTGTCGTTATGCCGAAAGTCGTCGGAACCGCCGCGCGAGAGGCGCTTCTGCGAAATATGCGAACGACGCTCGATTACGTCGATTTCGACAATCTTGACGCCAGCCCTCTAGTTAATCATCCCGTCGTCGTCGGAATCGACGGCGAACGCGTCTATCCTTTTGGAGAAGACCGCAACTCCGTCAAAGACTGCCGCTCTTTTCTCGAGTGGATCGCCGCTCTGGACAAGGACAAAAAATTAGTCGAACACGCAAAAAAAACGAGACGAACGCCCCTAGTGTCAAACGTCGTCGACGTTGCGGCGGCGCCCTCCGTTCCTCAGAATCCGCCGCGTCGCGAATCCTTCGCCGATCTTTTTAACGAAACGCCCGCGTCGAACGTTCCAAGCGACTCGGCGGCGTTAAGCGGACAGGTCGACGACGTCTTGCGGTTCGGCTTGACGCGCGAAGCGTTGGAACAAGAAAAACCAAACGAAGAAGAAGACGTCAATTCGACCGAAGCTCGTTTAAAACGAGGCGGTTTTACGCCAAACAAAGAGTATCGCGACGAATACGACCCTGATATTTTTAACGACCGCTACGGACTCAAGCCGAATCCGTAAGGAACGTTGGACGGAAAGTTATTTTCAGATAAAAGCCGTGTAACCGTTCACGGTAAGCCGCCGCATATAATGCGGCGGTTAGGTTGGAACGAGCGCCGACGTAAATTTTGCGCATTCGGTTAAACGCGTCTGAAATCGTTATTTTTTGGCAAATCCAACCGCCGAATTTTATGCGGGGTCCTACCCCGATCAGACGCCGCGATTTTGCGTTGGTCGGATCGTTTGGAGGAGGGCGTAATTCCGCCTCCGTTGCAAGATCGACCTTTGGTGAACCGAACCAATCTGCATATCTTCGACATACGGATTATCGCGCGCCGCTTGCGCGACGATTCCAAAGCGAACCTTACTCAGAAAATTCCGTGAACGAACACAAAGTCAGGAACATGCGCCGCAAGAAGCCTTCGCGCTTGTTCTTGATTTTAACGACGAAATCTCAAAATAACGCTTGATTTGTCCATACGGTGAAATTATAATAAGCGGGTGTTTGTCCGTGATCGGACGACCGTTTTTTACTTACTTTTTCCTCGACGAGATAAAAAATGAACAAGTCTTCGTTGTCGGCGAATTTTAGGCGTTTGCCTTCGACTTTGTTGGATGCTGGTTCTAACGTGCTTTTTGACAAAGAATTGGGCGCAACGTTAGGCGTTAATCGCGCCCTTTTGATCTCAACGGGACGTTATTGCCACGCCAAGGACGAAAGCCTTTTTCTTCGAGGAGTTGATTCCGACGTCGAGCTGGTTCGCGAACGCCTTATCGACGAGCATTGCGTCTTCCAAAAAGATTTTGTCGAAGTTTTGAAGACGAACGAACGTTATCCGACGCGTGAAAGGATTGACGTCGCTCTTGATAGTTTGCTGGGTTCCTGCGGAGAGAACGATTTTATCTTTCTCTTCTTTACCGGACACGGCTTTCACGATCCAGAAGACAACGTCGATTATTTCGTGCCTTTCGACGCCAAGTTTAATTACGATGAAAGCGGCGATTTTGTTTCATACTGTAAAGAAACGTGTTTTTCATTTGAACAGTTGAGGAATAAGATAGAGACTTGTCGCGCGAAGTTCGTTTGGGTCGTCGTGGACGCCTGTCGCAAGAATCATACGAGTAAAAACGGTATTTGTAAATATGCGTTTGATTCTATCGGCAAACTTAAGGCGACCAAGAGTTCTTTGTGGTTCCAGAGTTGCGGCGTTGATCAAGAAAGCATAGAACGCAACGGTCTTGACTCCGCCGATCCAAAAAGTTGGCATAGTGATTTCACGTGGTATTTTTGCGAAGGCGCCAAGGGGAAAGCGGGAGAAGACGACGGTCTTGTCACTCCCAATAAACTTTTTCGATACGTGTGCAAAAAATTGGAAGGCGCGATTCCGTTACAGACCCCTATGAAGACTTGTAAAGAGGAGTCTCTTGGCGAATGTCTCTTTGCCGACTTTTCCGACAAGCCGGGAATTCAAGCGAAAGAATGCTACGACGCGACGAGCAGATTTTTCGGAGACGGAATGTACGAACAAGCGTTGACGAAAATCAAACAGGCGCGGATGAAAATTCTCGAAGCGCTGGAATCTGAACCAGAAAATGGAGAATATCAAGAACTGAAAAAAAAGATCGACAACTGGAATATCCAAGTTTATGTGGCGCGATGCAGCATACATTTAGCGAATGGAAAATATGCCGAGTTGTCCAGAGACGCGGACTGTATATTGGAACTTGATCCGGCGAACATAGTTGCGAAGACGTTTAAGAATCAAGCGAGTAATCCGCCCAGAGTTTTGCCGAGAGAACTTCCGATCGATTATCTTGATTCCAAAGGCAAAGAATACCGCCTAATAAAAGCCGGTTCCTTTACGATGGGCAGTCCGTTGACGGGCGAAGAGGTCGTTGCAAAATATCTGGAAGGTCTTGACGTTAAAGAATACGCCCGATTTTTTAACGATACTCCATTGCATAAAGTAGCGCTTACTCAAGATTTTTATCTTGCCAAGCGTCTAGTAACAAAAAGGGAGTTTGGTCTTTTTGTCGACGCGTCAGGCTATCGAACGACGGCGGAAACAGAGGGTTCGGCTTGGACTTATACAAGGAAAGGGCTTTGGGAAGAGGTAAAAGGCAAAAGTTGGCGCGATCCCGGTTTTGAGCAGACGGACGATCATCCCGTCGTATGCGTCAGTTACGACGACGCGCTTGCCTACTTGGCTTGGTTAAACGCGGCGTCGAGTTCTGAAGCGGAACTTAATGGACTTTCGCCTCGTTATCGTCTTCCCACCGAAGCGGAATGGGAATACGCTTGTCGTGCGGGTAGGGAGACGGAATTTTTCTGGGGGGACGAAGCAAAGGACGGGGAAGGTTATTTGAACGCGGCTGGAACGGAAAGAAATCCATTCGGGAAAAAATGGGATTTTCCTTTTCCTTTTGACGTTGGTTATTCGGCGACTTCTCCCGTCGGTAGTTTCAAACCGAACCCTTGGGGACTATACGATATGTTGGGGAACGTTTGTGAGTGGACTTCCGATTGGTACGGAGATTATCCTAAGAAACCTACGACCGACCCGGAGGGCGCCGACAGGGGTTCTTTTCGCGTGTTACGCGGGGGGTGTTGGAGCCTCGACCCTGCGATCTGTC
>JAZUGM010000146.1:0-2875 GCA_045641205.1 Thermoguttaceae bacterium | reverse complement strand
TCGTGCGGCGCCATTTCCCCGCCGATTTTCGACATACGCGTTTCGCGCCCGGTAATGAAAATAAAATTGTCTTCGTCAATTCGCGCGACGTCGCCGGTCACATACCAGCCGTCTTTGAATATTTTCTCCGTTTTGACGGGATCGTCGTAATAACCGACGGTGACCGAATTGCCTTTGACAAGCAACATGCCCGACTCGTTCGGCGCGGTTTCTTTGCCGGTCGCCATATCGACGGTCTTGGCGACGAAATTTCCGCACGCACGTCCGATCGATCCCTCTTTGTGGTAAGGCGAGTACGGATCCCGCGCAGGGTGGGGCGGCAAATTGAAGGATAGAACGGGCGAAAGTTCCGTCGCGCCGAATCCTTCGTTCAGCCCGTATCCGAATTTTTCGCGCCAGCTCGCGATCAAATCTTTCGGAGTTTTTTCCGCGCCCGGCACGACGAAATCAAGGGACGCGAAATCTTCCGCCGAACATTTGCGCAAGTAGGTTCGTAAGAAAGTCGGCGTCGAAATTAGGATCGTCGGCTTATGTTTCTTAACGATTTCCGCGACGCCGCGATAATCGAGCGGGTTATAATGGTAGACGCAAGAATACGGGTGAAGCAACGGGAACCAAACGGTTACCGTATAACCGAACGAATGGAAGAAAGGCAAGGTTCCGCACAAACGTTCGTGGCGTCGTGGCATTGCCGACTGTCCAAAACTTTGCGCGTTCGCCATAACGTTGCCGTTCGTAAGGATCGTTCCTTTCGGCATGCCTGTCGACCCGCTCGTGAAAACGACCGTGTTGACGTCGGACAATTTTTGCTTCGTCAGACCGAGAACGCGGTCAAGAATGCACGCGGGCAAGAGCGATTCAAGAAAGCCGACCAGCTTGTCGCTTGTCCGCAGTTCCTTCTTCGCCAGTTCCTCTAAAATCAACAAGTCGGCGTTAATTTGAAGTTTCGGCAGTTTCTTCAGGAGTTGCGACGACGCCAGAACCTTCTTGATTCCGACCATATTGATGCAGTAGTTGTTGACTTCGTTTGTGAACGTGTAGTTCAGATTGACGGGGATGCGACGATCCAAGCCGACGGCGCCGTTGATCAACACGCCCGCGACGGAAGTCGGAAGCAAAAGCCCGACGTATTGTTCGGAACCAAGCAAACGATGCAAAACGCGACGTAAAACAAGCATCTGCAGGAGCGCTTGGCGCGAAGTCAGCTTCTTGCCAGTCGAGTCGGCAAGGCGCAACTCGTTTTTAATCACGCGGCAACTGCGAATCGTCGCGCGCGCGGGCGAGAGGAACCGCACGTTTTCGGGATGCTTGCGATAATCGCAAACGTCGACGCTCAACTCTTGCACGATATGAAGCAAACGTTGCGAAATATGCGCTTCCGTATTGCCTTCGGCGATCGCCTCCGCGTAACTGAAAGGCGTTCCGTAAACGACCGTCGGTCGATAAGGAGACTTGCCCTTATACCATTGCGGCTTGGCGTAGGCGAAACGCGACCCGTAAAAACCGCTAATCGCAAAGGGCACGATCGGAACTTCGGGCGTCTTGCGTAGAATCGACAGGAACCCGTTTTTGAACGCGCGAACCTGTCCGTCGCGCGTCAGCGCGCCTTCAGGGAAAATGCCGACGACTTCGCCGTTTTTCAACGCTTCTTGCGCTTGGCGAATCATCGAAACGGCGGATTTTCGAACGCCGATTTTGAACTGAATAACGCCCGTCTGACGCAAGACGTAACTTGCCAACTTGCTTTTTAAGGGCAAAGTCGCTTCGTCGGCGATAAATCTAACGGGTCGTTTCGACGTGCAATAGACGATCAACGCGTCTAAGAACGTGTAATGATTGCCGACCAGCAAGACGGCGCCTTCGGCGGGAATATTGTCGACGCCGTAATCGCGCAAACGATAAGTCAGACGTAACCAATAACCAATACAAATTCGCACCAACGGTATGAAAAAAGCGCGCGTTGCGAAATACAACACCGGCAATGAAACAAGTCCGCAGACAAGCCAAATCTGACTGGCGCTAAGCCCCGCCGTCGCAGTTTGAACAGTCGCAGTTTGAACGACCGCGTCGGCGGACTCGTCGGCGATCGCTTGCCCTTTGTTAAGGAACGGAGGCGCCGCCAACAATCCCTGAACGATCGAAAAAATCGCCATTGCCGCAAAGGAATAGAAATTGTACGCGGCTAAAATTCGCCCTCGACTCTCCGGCGGACTTTTCGTTTGAAGCGTCGCAAGCAACGGAATATCGTACATACCCGCCGAAAGCCCTAGTCCAAGGAGCCCCAACGCTCCAAAGACAAAACCAAACGTATAAGGCGAAGCGACTTTGAGTCCTTCGGGCACGACGACGCTCGGCGTAAAGGAAAGAACGACGCAAAAAAGGACGATAAGAACCGCGCCGATCGGAACAAGTCCTAGTTCGATACGCCCTCGCGACAATTTGCCGGCCAACAACGCGCCGAGCGCCAGCCCGAGCGACAACGCAACGAGCAACGCCATCGCGTAATCTTGACGAACGTGCAAATATTCAGTCGCGAATTTGTCTATGTTGACTTGCGCCAACGCGCCAAGCCCCCAGAAAAACGAACTTGCCAGCGCGATCCAGAAAATAAAGCGTTTTTGGAAAAGGAAACGCAAGTCTTTGAACGTCTGACTGAACGGATTGAGCGGAAATTTTGCCTTCGGATCGGCCGCTTGAATCGACGGAATAAAGAAGCTGGAAATCAGCCCTGCGATCGCCACGCCGATAAGAACGCTGGCCCAAATAAACCAGTTGTTCATCGCGCCCGAGCCTTCGACGGGCGCTTCGGGCGACAGCGTCGTCAAAACGAACAAGACGCCCCCCAAGACCTGCCCGCCGATACAAGCGACCATCG
>JAZUGM010000145.1:0-16738 GCA_045641205.1 Thermoguttaceae bacterium | reverse complement strand
CGAAAGAATTCAAAACGCCTACGAGAGTTGGCTCATCGGCGCTTTAAAGGACGCCTTGCAAAAAGAAAACGTCGTTCGACTTGCGCTCGACGACTCGCCGATCAAACGGTACGGTCCCAAAATTGAAGGCGCGGGGCGTATGCATGATCCGACTAATACGGTTGATAAAAACGCGAAGTGTTACGGACATTCTTGGGTGGCGCTTTCATTAATCGTTGAACATACGAAATGGGGAACGATTAGCCTGCCGTTACGTTGGCGTTTTTACGTTCCCAAAAATAATTTGAAAGAAATCGACGAAGCAATACGACCAAAGTTTCAAACGAAACTTGAAATAGGAGAAGAACTTGTAAGACAATCCGTCGCAACGATTAGAAAAGTAACGGACAACACGCAAACCGATTCAATTAGCGTTTGACGTCGGGTATGTTTCCGACAAACTGTTCAAAGCGATAGACGAACTGCGCGTCGCAGTCTTTACCCGATTTAAAAAGAATACAAATTTTTACGAACTACCTGAACGCCCGACGAAAGCGAAACGCGGGCGTCCCCGTATTTACGGCGCCGTTTTTAAAATGAAAGATTGGATCGAAAACGATCAAGTGGAAACGTTTAGAGAATGTTTGCCGCAATACGGCGGAACCAGAAGCGTAGAGTTTAAGACAATGATTGCAACAACGCAAATAACCCCCGGTCGTCCGATTCGTTTGGTTCTGAGTCGCTATGTCGACGACGTTAAAAGTTCGGACTGGAGTGTTTTTGTATCGACGGATTTGAACGCGACGCCACAGGAAATATTACTTGAATACAGTCGTCGTTTCAGCATAGAAGAGACGTCTAAAGACTTGAAAGAGGAGTATCGTCAGGAAGTTCGCAAATGGGAAAGTTGCAAAGCGTGTACGACAATAACGGCGATGGGATTTACATTTGTCGAAATTGAGACGTGGGAACATAACGCCTCGGAACTGACAGCATTACGTCCTCGTTGGGACGGTGCGAAACGTCGCCCGTCTCATAAGAACAAACGTGATTGGATAGCGAGAAAAATAGTGTTTGAGAATTTTTCAAGGAATATCATTGGCGCAAAACCAGAGGATATTCAAAAAGAAATTCTTCGTTTGGCGAGTCTGTTAGGACTCGCCGTTTGAAAAAGTGGGGAAAGTACAGTTAAAATTAAACCGTAAGAAATTCTCTTCATTTTGGTCAAGACGTTTGCCGTTAAAGTTGCTCTAGAAAGTTAAAATACAAAAATTTCAAAAAAAACTACTCTCTTATTGTATTTTTTTTTTCTTATATAATCCCTATGTCCCTTGTAGAAGTTCCAAAACGTAAAAGGGACGTTTTTAAAAGTTAGCGTTGCTCGTTGCTGAAGGCGTTGAGATCGAATCGACGGCTAAAGTAGTCGGCGTGTAACCGTTCACGAAAATTTCTCGTGAACAGTTATAGAAATTCTTTCTAGTATAAACTGAAAAGGGGGTGAAGAAATTGTGATTTCCCCACCCTCGTTCCTGATAAATATGGGAGAAGAAAATGGCTATTTCTAACTACAGAGCCGTTGGACTTTTTTTGAGAATGAACAAGGGAGATAGTCTGACGGACAAGGAACAACGTCTTTTAAGCGAGGTGAAGGAACTTGATTTGAGTACAGATTTGAGAACAAAACAAATCAATTCCTTGAAGGGGCTTGGCTCGTTTACAAAACTACAATCATTAGATTTATCGTATACACAAGTCTCTTCTTTGAATGAACTTAGCGGGTTAATAAACCTAAAAACGTTAAATTTACGGGGAACCAAAGTACGTTCTTTGGACGGACTTCGTGAGTTAACAAAGTTAGAAACGCTAAATTTAAGTGGAACAGAAGTTACTACATTGGACGTATGTTGCTATTTAAAGAAACTACAGTCATTAGATTTAAGTAATACTTCGATCAATTATTGGGATTGTCTCAGTAAGTTAACACAATTACTGAAACTAAACTTATCGTATTCACAAGTCCGTTCTTTGGAGTGTATTAGAGAGTTAAGAAAACTAAAAACGCTAAACTTATCGTATACACAAGTCCGTTCTCGTTCTTTGGAGTGTATTAGAGAGTTAAGAAACCTAGAAACGTTAAACTTATCGTATACACAAGTCTCTTCTTTGAATGACCTTAGTGGGTTAATGAACCTAAAAACATTAAATTTACGGAGAACCAAAGTCCGTTCTTTGAGGTGTATTAAAGAGTTAAGAAACCTGGAAACGTTAGACTTACAGGAAACCGAAGTCAGTTCTTTGGAAGAACTTGCGTTGTTAGATAAATTAACTAAATTATGTATTTCAAAAATCAAGATAAGTAGCATTCCTCAATGGCTTATCGCCAGGGAACTTTCTTTTTACCCAAATGAGGAAAATGGAGGAAAGAAGGGCGTCTATATGAAGGACGTTCAACTTTCCGAACAGCCCGTCAGCCTTTTTTCCCAATCACGCGAATTAATTGAAGCGTATTACAAAGAAGCAGAACCATCCCCCCTCAACGAAGCGAAAGTAATCTTCTTAGGGGACGGGGGCGTGGGTAAGACTTACTCGATTTATCGAATCACACATAAAGGAAAACAGCCTCCAAGTTTGAAAACGACGCCTGGCGTCAATATTACTCCGTATGAATGCGAAGGCAGTGCGACGAACATCAATTTTTGGGATTTCGGCGGGCAAGAGATTATGTACTCGATGCACCGTTGTTTTCTCACGGAGCGTACTTGTTACGTAGTTACGGTAACCAATCGTTGGTCTGAAGTTATGAGACAGGCGCGGCGTTGGCTGAAGAATATTGAATGTTTCGCGCCCGATTCTAGGGTTATTCTTGCCGTAAATCTTTGGGAGGGCGTTTCCTATTCGGATTTGGATATAGATGTCTTGAGGACAGAGTTTACTAAACTTACTATTGATAAGGTAGAGTACAACGCTGCAGATAGGAACGGAGACGGAATTCAGAAATTGAAGGAAAGCATCAAAGATGAAGTTGGTAAGTTGCCTAGCGTCAAAGCGAAGGTTCCCAAGTCTTGGAAGGAAATTATGGAAAAAGTTCGTAATATGACGGACGATTCAGGTAAATCGTTAAACTATATCACGAAGGAACAATACCAAAAAATCTGCGAAGACGCTAAATTAAAAGATCCCCGTAAAACTTCTGATGAATTGTTAGATTGGTTTAACTGTCTTGGCGTCTGTTTTAGTTACCACAAAAACGCTAAAGACGGCTCGAAAATAACCGAATATATGATTCTCAAACCGGAATGGTTAACGAACGCCGTTTATATTATTGTCAACAACTGTCAAGGAAAAGTTAAACACGGTTGTATTACGTACGAGGACATACTTCGCGTATTGAACCACCCGCAAATATACATCGTTAAAAAATTGAAATACAACCAAGACGAGTTACGCTATCTTTTGGAGGTTATGCGCAAGTTTCGATTGTCCTTTGAACTTCCCGAAAAACGAGAATTTGTACCCGCCTTATGTCCCAATAAAACGCCCGACAATCTTCGACCGAAAAATAGCAAGCTTCACGTTCGTTGCGAAGTTAGATATGATTATTTACCCGATAGCGTCGTTCATCGTTTGATGTGCGATTGTTCCGAAGACCTTAGATTTGAGCGCTGTTGGTTGAAGGGGCTTTATATTAGAGATCCCTATGGATTGCATGCCGTATGTGAAATGAGCAAAGACGACGGCGTTTTGTACGTCGACGTTTATCAAGTCGAAGAAAAAGAAAATCCATTCCCGCTCTCGCCTCAATGGTTGTTACGTTCCTTACTGAATAAAATTGAAAGGATAAACAACGAGTACGATCTCAAATCAACGACTTGGATTTGTTCCCACGAGGGCAAAGCGACTTTTCGACTGGAATTTCTTCTTGACGCATTGAAAAAAGGGGCGACGTATGTACCAGCTCCTAATAGCGAAGAATACAAACTATATGAAACTCGAAGGCTCATAAGCCAAGTCTTTGACGAGTCGTTTAAAGAAGAGATTTCAGAATCTAACGAAACAGAAATTGAGGAACTATTCCTTAAAAAACTAGTAGATAAAAAGGAGATTTATTTGATGTTGCAAAACTTTGTACATATAGAAAACTCAAACGTCGCCACTGGAGGAGGAACTGCGTATAATCCGGGCGTTATGATTAAAGCGGAAGGCGAGGCGCGCGTAAATAATGCGATCAATTCTATACCAGAACTTTCGAAACAACTTGAGGAATTTAGGAACGCCCTAAACAAACAGTCCGTGTTAACTCCTGATCAGAAAGAGGATTTGTCTGACGCCCTTAATGGTTTAATCGGTAGCTTGGACAATTCGGAAGAAGAACAGTCGAAGTGGAAGAAAATGGTTAAGAATGCAGTCAAAAGAGTCGGCAATTCCCTCTATTCAGTGATTGAAAACGCCGCAAGCGCCGTCGTGGCAAGTTATTTGCAAGGTTATCTCCCCCCTTATAAGTGATGCGTTTTATGTAATGCTGACCGCTTGTCTAAAGACAAGCGATTTATGGCGCGCGTCCTTTTAATGCGATTCCAACGTGATCCTTGTTCGAAATATTACGTGAACGATTACGTCGGCAAATTTTAACGTTTTTTTTTGTTTGAAGTTGTCGTTTTGAAAAATACGCGGTCTGAAGAACGCCGCTAGACGCATACAAAAGGGACTTGTCGATATTGTAAGCCGAACATATGACTTCGACTTACAACCTTGCGAGTCCCTTAAGACGTCTTCGACGTTTAACTCGAACGTTCTTTCTCTATTGGTTTATATCAATAATTTTCCGCGCTAACTTCAAAGTACGCTTGCGGATGCGCGCAGACGGGGCAGATTTCCGGGGCTTTCGTTCCAACGACGATATGACCGCAGTTCCTGCATTCCCAAACTTTGACTTCGCTCTTTTCAAAGACTTGCGCCGTTTCGACGTTCTTAAGCAGAGCGCGATAGCGTTCTTCGTGTCGCTTCTCGATCGCGGCGACGCCTCGGAATTTCTCCGCCAAGTCGGCGAACCCTTCTTCTTCCGCCGTTTTTGCGAACCCTTCGTACATATCGATCCATTCGAAGTTCTCGCCGTCGGCTGCCGCTTCGAGATTTTGCGCGGTCGACCCGATCCCTTTGAGTTCCTTGAACCACATTTTGGCGTGTTCTTTTTCGTTGTCGGCCGTTTTCAGGAACAAGGCTGAGATTTGTTCGTAACCTTCTTTTTTGGCGGCGGACGCGAAATAAGTATACTTGTTGCGCGCTTGCGATTCGCCCGCGAAGGCGGCGAGAAGATTTTGCTCCGTCTTCGTTCCGACGTAACGATTCGCGATTTCCGTCAGTTTGTCGCCCTTTTGCTTGCATTTCGGACAGACGGGTTCCGCCGAATCTTCAACTTCAAAAACGTAACCGCAAACTTTGCATTTGTAAGTTTTCATTTTTAACGCTTTCTTAACTAAAACGTATTGCGCGTCGACACTCGCTCAAGACGTCTCTTGGACGAGAACGCGATTTTCCGCAACGCGGAGGAAACATACGTCGCTTACGTCGAAGGTAAGGAAAGGCCGAATATTTCTCGCCCTCTTCGTTCAAAACGCGAAATTTCGTTTGACCGCGACGCTCACAGGTGATATTTTACAAAAATTTTTCCGTTAAAAAAGGCGTCGCTTCTAAAAAGAAGGACGCCAAGACGACGACGCGCGTCTTCAAACACTCGTCTTCAAATACGATTAACGCTCGAGTTGCGCTTCGACAAGGCTCTTGCCGCAGTATTTTTCACGAAGTTTCGGCTTTTCGATTTTGCCCGTCGGATTACGCGGTACTTCGGCAAAGATAAATTTTCGCGGGCGTTTATATCGCGGCATATCTTGACAGAACTTGACCAAATCTTCTTCCGACGTCGTTCTTCCCGGTTTCAATTCGACGACGGCGGCGGCAATTTCGCCCAAGCGCGGGTCTGGCAAGCCGATGACGGCGACGTCTTTAATATCGTCGCAACGTCGCAAGAAGTTTTCGATTTCAACGGGATACAAATTTTCTCCGCCGGTGATTACGACGTCCTTCTTGCGATCGACGAGATAAATGAATCCGTCTTCGTCTTGGCGCGCCATATCGCCGGTGAAGAGCCAGCCGTTTTCTAAGGAGGCTTTCGTCGCTTCCGGGTCGCGGTAATATTCGCGCATAACGCCGGGACCAAAGACCGCCAATTCTCCGACTTCGCCCTGTTTGACGTCGTTTCTCTTATCGTCGACAATACGCGCTTGCCAACGGAATCCGGGCTTGCCGATCGCGCCTACTTTTTCGACGTTTTCGACGCCCAAGTGAACGCAACCGGGACCGATCGACTCGCTTAGTCCGTAGTTCGTGTCGTAATCGTGATTGGGGAAACGTTCCTTCCAGCGTTTGATCAAACTTGGGGGAACCGGCTGGGCGCCGATGTGCATCAGTCGCCATTGCTTTGTCACGTAATTTTCAAGTTTAATTTCGCCCGAATCGATCGCGTCAAGAATATCTTGCGCCCAAGGAACCAAGAGCCAAACGATCGTGCAACGTTCTTCCGAAACGGCGTGCAAGATTGTTTGCGGCTTAACTCCGCGCAACAGAACGGCGCGACCTCCGACGAGGAAGCTGCCGAACCAGTGCATTTTCGCGCCCGTATGATAAAGGGGCGGAATACAGAGGAATATGTCTTCGCGCGATTGCGAGTGGTGATTCTGTTCTGTGAAACAGGCGGAAGTCAAACTGCGATGCGGATGCAAAATCGCTTTTGGAAAGCCCGTCGTGCCGGATGAAAAATAAATCGCGGCTTCGTCGTTGCAAGTCAGTTTAATATCGGGCGCCTCGGCGGAACAATATTGCGTGATTTCGTGAAGCGACTCGGCAAAGGAAGGCGCCGACTCGCCGACGAAAAAGAGTCCTCGAATACGATCAAGGCGATCACAAATCGATTCAAGACGTCCGATAAACTCCGGTCCGAAGACAAGGAAGTCGACTTCGGCAAGTTCAAGGCAATACTTTATTTCGTCGGAGGCGTAACGGAAATTCATCGGCACGACGACGGCGCCCGCCTTGAGCGCGCCAAAGTAGATCGGCAACCATTCAAGACAGTTCATCATCAGAATCGCGACTTTTTCGCCTTTTTTCAGACCGCGACTCAAGAGAAGATTGGCAAATTGGTTCGCCATATTGTCAAATTGACGCCACGTGATCGTACGACGGGGCTGACTTGCGATTCCGACGGGTTGGATCAGATTGAAGTCTTTCCACGAACGAGTCTTGACGTCGACTTCTGGATTTAGCTCGATCAAGCAAACGTCGTCGCCGTACAAATAGACGTTACGCTCGAGAATTTTGGTAATGGGAGTCGTTTCTTCGATAATCGGCGGCGTGTTTGGCGTCATTATGCTATTCCTCGTTATCTTTCAAAAGTCGGAACTCCTTTCCTAGGGAGTTCGCATAAAGTTTAACCCTTTATTATACGACGGCGCTTTCTCGTTTCAAGCCCCCCGGTCGTTTTGAGCGTCAACGCGCTAGGTCGGTTTGTTCTTCCGTTCTTTCTTCGCGTTTCTTTCGTTTATTGCTTGACGGCGCGTTATTCGGCGCGTAAAATTAGGTCGACGCGTTCTTTTCGATGCGCGTCGTTTTTTTAAGACAAAATAGGAAAAGGGGACGCGTCTATGTCGACGCAAACGAAAACTAACGCGACGCGCCTGCTCGAAAGCGCGGGCGTCGCCTTTCAAACGATCGAATACGAAGTCGACGAAAGCGATCTTTCGGGAATGCACATAGCAAACCAGCTTGGCAAGGAGCCGGAAGGAATTTTTAAAACGCTGGTAATGAAGGGAGAAAAGAACGGTTATTTCGTTTGTTGTCTGCCCGTGTGCGACGAACTGGATTTGAAAAAAGTCGCCAAAGCGTTCGGGGATAAAAAAGTCGATTTGATTCCAATGAAAAATCTTAAAGACTTGACGGGCTATATTCGCGGCGGTTGTTCTCCGATCGGTATGAAGAAGAAATTTCCCACGCTGATCGACGAAACCGTAATTCTTTTCGACGAAATCTACATTAACGCCGGTATGCGCGGAATGATGATTTCTATCGAGCCGAACGCTTTGCTTCAATTTGTCGAGGCGAAAACCGCCGATTTAGTTAAGGACTGAAGCTAGAACGGAACGACGACGATGTTTCAACAGAGTATTTTTAGGAAATATGCGGAGTCATTTTCTGAAGAGACGATCAACGAGCGTTATCGTCGTTTCAAAGATTTTTTTGATTGCGCGAGCGTTCAAGAGAATATCGCCGCGAGCAAGGAGGAGCAATTCCAAGAAGGGTTCCTTCGCGCGTTGTTCGTCGACGTCTTGGGATATTCGCTTTTTCCTTCGCCCAATTATAATCTAGTCGCGGAACAAAAGAACGAAGACGACGCGAAAAAAGCGGACGCGGCGATTCTTGTCGACGGCGAGACGGTCGGCGTCGTCGAACTGAAGGATATGCGAACAGTCTATCTCGACAAGGCTGAGACGCAGGCGTTTTCTTACAAGAATCATCATAAGAAAGCGCGTTACGTTGTTCTGTCTAATTTCCGAAAATTGCGTTTCTACGTCGATTCGGCGGTCGAATTTCTTGAATTTGACCTCTTTAATTTGGCGCCCGACAAATTTCGCGTTTTGTACGTCTGTTTAAGTTGGACTTCTATTTGTCAAGGAATACCGGGCAAGATACTTGACGAGTCGCTCAGAGCGGAAGAAAATATTACGGAACGTTTTTATCGCGATTATGCCGCGTGTAAACAAGATTTGTATCGCAATATAGTCGCGCATAATTCGAAGCGCTTTGGCAAGTTGACGCTCTTTCAAAAAACGCAAAAATTGCTCGATCGCCTTCTCTTTGTTTTTTTCGCGGAAGACTGCGGCTTATTGACTCCCAATTCTTCGCAACGCGTAATCGACGACTGGAAAACGACCGACGCTTGGATCGAGACGCCCTTTTACGACTTCCTCAAGCGTTATTTTCAAGCGATCGACCTCGGGTCGGAACGACTCGGCGTTTTCGCTTACGACGGCGGACTTTTTCGCGCGGACGAAGCGCTTGATCAACTTCAAATCGACGACGACGTTTTGACGACTCATATTCAACGTCTGAACGCGTATGATTTTAACAGCGAGGTCGACGTCGATATTTTGGGTCGAATCTTCGAACATTCGCTTTCGGAAATCGAAGAAACGTCGCGTCAAATTATCGCCGAAGAAACAAACGCGCCGGACGCGTCGGAAGCGCGAGAGAACGCGAGGAAGAACAAGCGTAAAAACGACGGGGTTTTTTATACTCCGCGTTACGTCGTCGATTTTATCGTCGATTCGACGTTGGGCAAACTTTGCCGCGAGAAGAAAGCCGAATTGGGGTTCGACGACGAAACGTTCGACGTCGGAACGGCAAGCGCGGCAAAAGGCTTGACTCGAAAAGACAAAACGGAACCCAAGCGACGGAAAAAAGAAGAACGCGCGCGTCTTGAAAATCTATTAACGACTTACGGCGAATGGTTGAAGGGGTTGACGATTTGCGATCCCGCTTGCGGGTCGGGCGCTTTTCTTAACGCGGCGCTCCAGTTTCTCCTTAACGAACGTCGTTACGTCGACGAATTGACGCGGCGCGTGCAATACGGTTCGACTCCGTCCCTTGTATTTCAAGACGTCGAGAATTATATCCTTGAAAACAATCTTTTCGGAGTCGACGTCAACGAAGAATCGGTCGAGATTACGCGCCTTTCGTTATGGTTGCGAACTTGCCGACAGGGGCGCCGCCTTAACGATTTGAGCGCGAATATTAAGCGCGGCGATTCGTTGATCGACGATCCCAAACTTGGAGGCGAAGACGCCTTCGACTGGAAAAAAGAATTTCCGCAAGTCTTTGCAAAGGGCGGCTTCGACGTCGTTATCGGTAATCCGCCTTACGTTCAACTTCAGAAATCGCGCGAACGTAGCGAACGTCTGGCAGCCTGCGGCTACGAGACTTACGACAAAAGCGGCGATTTGTATTGCATCTTTGTCGAACGCGGATATTCGCTACTCAAAAAGGGCGGCGTTCAGTCTTATATTATGTCGAATAGTTGGCTGAAAGCGACTTACGGCGCGCCGTTGCGCCGTTTTCTTTCCGAGAAACGTCTCTTGCAACTCTTGAATTTTGGCGACGTGCAATTTTTTCAAGACGCCGTCGTTCGCTGTTGCATATTGACGTTTGAGAAAAGCGCGCGTGGAGGATCGACGCAACTCTTGTCGGTCGACTCGCGTACTTACGGCGATTTTAAGTCGGCGACCAATCGTCGTTTCGAATCGCAAGTCTCTTTTGGCGCGGAACCTTGGACGATCAAACCACGCGAACACGAGCGAATTCTTCAGAAAGCGGAGTCGAACCGACGCTTGAAAGAACTGCCCGTCTCGATTTTTCGCGGCGTTTTGACGGGCTTTAACGACGCGTTCGTAATCGACGACGAAACGCGTCGCCGTCTTGTCGCAAAAGATCGCAAATGCGCGGAGTTAATCAAGCCGCTGTTGCGCGGTCGCGATCTCTGGCGTTACGGCGCGCGTAATCGGGTCGACCTCTATTTGATCGCGACTTTTCCTTCGTTAAATCTCGACCTTGAGGAATATCCGGCGATCAAGGAACATTTGCTTTCTTTTGGCAAGGAACGGCTCAACCAGACGGGCAAACCGGGCGCGCGGAAAAAGACGTCGAACCAGTGGTTTGAAACGCAAGATTCAATCAATTATTATCGCGAATTTGCCAAGCCGAAAGTCGTCTATCCGAATATGACGGCGTTTTTCCCCTTTGCTTACGAGGAAGGCGAAGTTTATTATAATCAGAAGGCTTTTATTCTAACGGCGAAGGACGAGTCCGTTTCATTAAAGTATTTGACGGCTCTTTTTAATTCTAAAGCGAGCAGACTTTGGCTTTGGTATAACTGCCCCGAATTGGTCGGGGGAACGCGCGAATTGTCTAAGATTTATTTTGAAAACATACCCGTCCCGAAAGTCGGAGAGAAGCGCGCCGATATTGAAACGCTCGTTGATCGACGAATCGACGCCTATCGTCGCTTTTGCAACGCGAGTCGACGGTTAAGCGACGCGTTGCGCGTCGATTTTCCCACGTTCAAAAGTTCAGAAAACGTCGAATCGTTCCATTCGCTTGATTTTTCCGCGTTTAAACGCGAATTGAAAAAACAAAAGATCGATCTTCCGCTCACAAAACAACCGGAATGGAAAGAATTTTTTGAGTCGCGACGTTCCGAAGCGCTCGACGCGTCGACCTTGTGCGAACGACTCGACTCCGAACTCGAAGACGCCGTAGCCGAATTGTTCGGATTTGATGCCGAAGAACGCGAGATTTTGCGCGCGCTTGACGTCGGTTGAAACAACGTTTTTTTTACTTTTTAACGCAACGACGCTTTTCATTGGAGAACCAAAAGAGTGAATAGAACGATCCTATTGGCTTGCGCGTTTATTTTTAACGGCGCGTTCCTTTGCGCGCAAGATTCCGCGCCGACTTTTTATTCTCGCGCGACGGAACTGACCCCGCGCGCCGTCTGGTCGGAAAACGAAGTTTTCGTCGACGTCGGCGCCAACGATCCGAATCGTTACGGATTCGACAAGACGATCGACGGCGATCCGAACACATACGCTTGTATTCTTGATTCTACTCGCACGGGCGGGCGTAAAGAAACGACTCCGCCATACGCCGCCGAGCCGATAACCGCCGAATTTACGCTCGATTTAGGCGAAGAAAATACGATTTGCGGCTTACGTTTGACGACGCCGCGCAACTGGCGCAGTCTTTCGCCGCGCAACGTTAGCGTTTACGCGTGCGACGACGCGCAGGGCAAAACCGGCGTGCGACCTCTCAAGGAGAACGAAGAACTTTTACCCCTCAATAGCGGTTATTCCGTTTGCGTTTTGTGGGATTCGACGGTCGCGCGTTATCTTTTAGTTCGCGTGAACGAAGGTTGGCAGTTGCGCAATCGACGTCAAGGAATCGAACAAGAAATTCATTTTAATACGCAAATTGCCGAAATAACGGCGTTGACGAGCGTTCCCGACGACGACGCGTCGAAAAATCCCGACGACGTCGCCTATCCCGAGAGTCGTTTACGACGCGACTGGCTCCTTCAAGACGCGCCCAAAGCGGAACTCGCGCCCGACGCGTTTTTTGTTTCTAACGCCGACTCAAACGCGGAACAAGTTCTTTTAGACGTCGTTTTGTCGGAACTTCAAGACGCGGACGCCGAATTTGACGAATTGACGCAAAGGCGCGAGGCGTTAGTTTCGTCTAAAACGCCCGGCGCCGACGACCGTTGGCGCGCGTTGTATTACGACGCGTGCGCGCTTCGTCGTCAACTTCGCCTCGAATACGTTCGCGAAATATCCGACCAATTTCTTTACGTCAAGCATTACGTTTTTGGCGGAACCGAAGGTTTGACGGGCATAGGGCACGTTTCCGACGCGCAATATCACGACCAGACGACGGAACGTCGCGGCGGCTCGCAGTTGTGCCTTGCGACGATTCGAGAAGACGGCTCCGTCGCGCAGGAAGTTTTAATCGACAAGCCCGAGGGCGTGATTCGCGATCCGAATCTTTCTTGGGACGGCGAGCGACTCGTTTTTTCTATGCGCGACAATTTTGAAACCGACGATTACGCGCTTTACGAAATGAAATTGTCCGATCGATCGATTCGTCGTCTGACTTTTCCGCCGACCGTCGACGGACGCCGGTATCCTTGCGCCGATTACGAGCCTTGCTATACGCCCGACGGAAAGATTCTTTTCGCGTCGACGCGCCATACGCAAATCAACGACTGTTGGCCAAACGACAACACGGATATTTATTCTTGCGACGAGGACGGAAATCATATTCGCCGCCTGACTTACGACGAACTCGATTCGAATTTTCCGCAAATGACGTCCGACGGGCGCGTGATCTTCACGCGTTGGGAATACAACGACCGCAACGCGTATTTTCTTCACCCGTTGTTCGTGATGAATCCCGACGGAACCGCGCAAACGGAATATTGCGGAAACAATTCGATGTTTCCTTCTTCTTATCTTCAAGCGCGCGCCGTGCCGGACTCGACGAAACTTGTCGCGATTATTGGCGGACACCACGTTCCGCACAAGGGCAAATTGGCGTTGATCGACCGTTCCCTTGGCGCTCAAGACGGCGATTGTATTGAATTTGTCGGCGGTTCCTCGCCCGACGGAAAGCCCGGACGCGTTCCCAATCCGATCAAAACGGAGGGACATAACGACCGTAACGTCGATTTTTTTGGTCAAACGGGCGCGCAATATCAGTATCCGTATCCTTTTGACGAGGACAATTATCTCGTCGCGTATTGTCCTGAAGGTTGGGAAACGATCGACGGACCTTTTACGCCCCCCTTTGGCGTTTACTATATGACGGCAAACGGCGAACGCGAGCTTTTGGCGTTCGACTGGTCGATTTCGTGCGGACAGCCGATCTCGTTGAATCCTCCGGAACTTCCGACGGTCAAATCGTCGGGCGTCGACCCGACGGCGAACTTTGGAACGTTCGTCGTTCAAGATATTTACGAAGGAGCGGGACTTGCCGGAATCGCGCGCGGAACAGTCAAAAAAATTCGGATCGTCGCGTTGGAATATCGCGCTGCGAAAGTCGGCAAAGGCAGCAACGCGGGCGAAGTCGATCGCGGACTTGTTCAAACGCCTATTTCCTTTAACAACGGAAGTTGGGACGTCAAGCACGTTTTGGGTGAAGTCGACGTCGAAGAGGACGGAAGCGCCGCGTTTAAAGTTCCCGCGCGCACGCCCGTCTATTTCCAGCTCTTGGACGAGAAGGGGTATTGCGTTCAAACGATGCGCAGTTGGTCGACGTTGCAAGGGGGCGAGCGATTCGCGTGCCTTGGTTGTCACGAGAACAAATTGGAGACGGGCGCGATGCGCGTCTCTCGTCTCAATTCGATCGCCGCGAATAAGACGCCGCAGACGCCCCGACTTTCCAACGGCGCGTTATATCCTTTAATCGAACGACTTGAAAACGAGAGCTGTCTCGATTCGGTACAGAATTATCTTGGCGTCAACGCGCCTTCTTTCAACGCCGATCCCAACGCGCCGACCGACGGATTCAGTTATCGTCAAGAGATTCAACCGATTCTCGACAAGCATTGCGTCGAATGTCATTACGGCGAGTCGATCGGCGATCTTGACAAAGGCAAGCCTCGTTCGACGTTGGACTTGCGCGGAATCGTCGAAAGCGTCGACCGCTTGAAGCAAGCGCCAGACGACGAACATAAACGCGCCTTCACGCGTTCCTATTTGAATTTGATCAACAACGGCAAAGTCGAGGGTAGTAAATACGTTCAATGGCTTGAAGTTCGTAGTCGTTCGGCGATGCTTTCTCCGTACTTTACGGGCTCGTCCAAAAGCGCTTTGATGAATTATCTCGAGCCGACTCATTACGGCGTCGACGTTTCCGACGAGGAAAAACGCGCCGTCGCTTGCTGGATCGATTTACTCGTTCCGTTTTGTGGTTCCTACGCCGATGCGAACACGTGGTCGACGACCGACAAAATCGTCTATTATTACTATTTGCAAAAACGCCTGATTAATGCGGACTTGGAACGCGCCGACGTCAAAGCGCAAGTCGAGGCGCGTTAATCTAACTTATAAGGAGACTTGTCGAGATGAAATTTAACGGAAAGAAATTTTGGATCGCGTCGTTTTTTGCGGCGTCGGTCTGCTTGGCGTCGGCGTCGAACGTCGCGCGAAGCGAAGAATTTAAGCCCGACTATCCGAACGATCCGCCGATCGACGTTTGTCCAAAAGAAATTATCGGATACGAACGCATTGGCGCGATCGATTTTACCGATTCGAACACGACGCTCGCGGGTTGGGAGGCTCGAGACGACGTAAAGCTCTCGCGCGGCGAAAAAACGCTGATTATCGAATCGAACACGGACGACCCCTATTTTTTCAGTCCGATGGTCGGTTCCTTCCTTTCCGAAGAAGCGCAAGCGAAGACTAGCGGCAAAGTCGTCGTAAAAATTCGCGCGCGTCGCGAAAACAAGGGCGACGGTCAGATTTTCTTTGCCGAGCGGGACGCGCCCGAATTTGCCGAAAGCCGCTCGACGCAATTTGTTTTGGCAAAGGACTCCGAGTTTCACGATTATATCGTGCCGCTCGATTCGAAAAGCCCGATGTTGCGACTTCGTTTCGACATTGGCGGGAACGAAGGACTAGCGGAAATCGAACGTATCGAGTTGATTCAGGTCGTCTATAAGCCGATCAAGTTCGGTCTGTTCGAACAAGCGGACGGAAAATTGAGCGTTCGCTTCTGCAACGGCGGCGGCAAGCCCGAAATTATCGACGCGCGTTGCTACGGCGTCGACGCGCGCAAAACGTATCCGACAGCGACGCTTGAAGTTCGCGGCGACGACCAATTCGACGTCTATTATCCGCAAAAGAAGCCTTTTGAGGAAGTCGAGCTAGTCGCGACGATTCGTTCGTCGAAAGACGTCTTCGCGCGTCGATTCTTTACGTTTAACGAGTCGGCTGCCGATCTTGCGATCAAAAAGGGCGTCGAGGCTCCGACGTTGAAGAGCGACGCGTTGGAAGTTCGTTTTGCGCCCGACGCTTCCGGCGCGGAAATTTTCCGTTCGGGCAAGCGCGTCGCCGTAATTTCGCCGCTTCTGTGCGAAGAGGGGGACGGCGCGGATATTCTGCCCGACAGAACGGATTTTACTAAAGTCGACTTCAACGCCAAGCCGGAACGCAAAGGAACGATCGCCGACGCCAAACGTTTGACGCCCGTCTTTCGTTCGATTAACGCCGACGAAATTGAATTTGCTCTTTGCGAAGTTTCGGTTCAGGACGCGCGCCAACGCGTCGACGCGGTCGCTAAGAAGTCCGTTGAAATCAATCCTTGGAAAAAAGACGCGCAAACCTCCGACGATTCGAACGCCGTCGACGCCTCTTCCGTTTGCGGAACGTTGAAATTCCGACTCGACGGGGACGTTCTTTCCTTTGACGTCGACGCGCCGCGCGTTGTTCACGCGCCCGTCATTCGCGCGTTGGGAACAATGGAACAGGCGACTTTGGCGGGCTCCGAATATCTCGAAAAGGGCGAGCGCAGTTCTTCGACCGCCGATATTGAAACGCCCGAATATTTGCGTTACGCGCCTCCGATTTACTGGACGACGCAACCTTTTAGCGCGATCGTCACGGATCGCGGTTCCGTCGTTTTGCTTTACGACGATCCGAAGAATCAGGCGATATTTGCCGTTCCCGACTTCCTCGACGGGGACGCCGCTTCGTCCCGAATGAACGTTTGCGCGAAAAAATCGTCGGGCAAAATTCGCGTCGGCGACGCGTTCGAACCGTTGGAAGAATCGATATTGTGGTCGGTTCAAACTCGCGGCTTACCCGATTTGCCGACGCCGCCTCGCACCGGCGAAGAACTGGCTAACTTCATTCTTGCGGGCTTCGAACGTTCGGCGCTCAAGACGCCCGAAGGTTGGGTTCACGCGCTGGCATTCGCCGGACCTCCTTACGCGTTCAAGCCTTTGTCCGGCTCCCCCTTCATTTCGACGATTTGGGAAATATCCGGCAAATTGCCCGACGTTCCTCGCGTCGACTACGGGGGCGGACACATCGAAAATTACGTCTCGATGCTTTTGACCGACAACGGCGAACAACTCGCCCAAATCTTGCGCGACGAAGCG
>JAZUGM010000144.1:0-1813 GCA_045641205.1 Thermoguttaceae bacterium | reverse complement strand
TCGGTTCCGTATTAATATTAATCTTCTGGGGGATTATTCCTATGCTTTGTTACGAAATATTCTACCATATAGTAAGCGCTTATCTCAACTGTTATTATGTCGGGAAATATATAGATTATGGTTTTCGTAAACAACTGAAGTGTCTTTCATTATACGTTATATTTTCTATCATAGCCTGCTTTGGATCGTGGCTCTTTTACTTGACGATATCGCCTCTCTTTATTTGGGGCGCCTTCATTGGAGCAACGATATTTGGATCGTCGATATTTTTAATTCTTAACGTTGTGTTAAAATCGCCTGCTTTTAAAGAAATCGTTAAATTAATACGTCAAAAATTTAAAATAAAACTAACTGAAAATTAGGTTTATTGGAAAGCGTTCAAACAAAACTAGACAAACACATTTCTGTGTTTTAACCCTTTTCATAGTGAACGTTTTGATATAAAGATTTGGGAAAAACTTGAGATTGAGATTAAAGAACAAGAGACGTTTAATAGGTAGTAGTAACAAATATTAATTTTTACGAAAGAACAAAATGCTCGCATATGAAGAATTAACAAGCGGCAAGGAATCCTTGTCGCTAGTTGGTCTTGGTTACGTCGGAATGCCGATCGCGGTCGCGTTTGCGAAAAAAATCAACGTCGTTGGCTTCGATGTCAACAAGGAATAAATCGCGCTTTACAAGTCGGGAGTCGATCCGCCCAAAGAAGTCGGCGACGAGGCAATTAAGGCGACGAAAGTTCAATTCACTTCGAACGAAGAAGATTTGCGGCGCGCGAAGTTCCATATCGTCGCCGTTCCGACGCCGGTTTACGACGACCATACGCCCGACTTGACGCCGGTCGAAGACGCGTCGAAAATCTTGGGACGCAACTTGACGAAAGGCAGCGTCGTCGTTTTTGAATCGACGGTCTACCCCGGCGTTACGGAAGACGTCTGCGTGCCGATTCTTGAACGCGAGTCGGGACTCAAATGCGGCGTCGACTTCAAAGTCGGGTATTCGCCGGAGCGTATCAATCCGGGCGACAAGGTTCACCGACTTGAAACGATCACGAAAATCGTTTCTGGTATGGACGCCGAAACGCTCGAGCTTGTCGCGAAAGTTTACGAGCTTGTCGTCGCGGCGGGCGTTCATCGCGCTTCTTGCATTAAAGTGGCGGAAGCGGCGAAAGTCATTGAGAACAGTCAGCGCGACGTCAATATCGCCTTTATGAACGAGTTGTCGATTATTTTTAACAAGATCGGAATCGACACGAAAGCCGTTCTTGAAGCGGCGGGCACGAAATGGAACTTTTTGAAGTTCTACCCCGGTTTGGTCGGCGGGCATTGCATTGGCGTCGACCCGTATTATTTGACGTATAAAGCCGAACAACTTGGGTATCATTCCCAAGTTATCCTTTCCGGTCGGCGCATTAACGACGATATGGGCAAGTACGTCGCGGAAAATTGCGTTAAGAATCTTATCAAGGCGGAAAAGCAAGTCAAAAACGCGCGCGTCGCGATTCTCGGGTTTACGTTCAAGGAGAACTGCCCCGACACGCGCAACAGCAAAGTCTTTGATATTGTCAAAGAGTTGCGCGAATACGGTATTGAGCCTGTAATTGCCGATCCTATCGCGGACGCGACGGAAGCGAAGCGTCTGTACGGAGTCGAATTTATCGATCAGTCGGCGATCAAGAATATGGATGCCGTGATTCTTGCCGTTTCTCATACGGAATTTTCAAAATTCACGACGAAGGAAATCGACGGATTCTTTGGCGAAGGAATTAAGACGCTTCTTGATATTAAGGGCGTTTTGAATCGCGAAGAATACG
>JAZUGM010000143.1:0-21506 GCA_045641205.1 Thermoguttaceae bacterium | reverse complement strand
ACGTAGAGTTTTATCCATCCCCCACGACAACACGTCGCCGGAAGCGAGCTGAATTGCGCCCTTTACTTTATGTGTATATCCTTCTAAAACGGCTTTTTGTTTGCCGTTCGTTGGATTCCAAACGCGTAACGTACTGTCTTCACTCCACGACAACACGTCGCCGGAAGCGAGCTGAATTGCGCCCTCTACTTCATCAGTATGTCCTTCTAAAACGGCTTTTTGTTTGCCGTCCGTTGGATTCCAAACACGTAGAGTTTTATCCATCCCCCACGACAACACGTCGCCGGAAGCGAGCTGAATTGCGCCCTTTACTTTATGTGTATATCCTTCTAAAACGGCTTTTTGCGCGCCGTCCATTGGATTCCAAACGCGTAACGTATCGTCTAGCCCCCACGACAATACGTCGCCAGAAGCGAGTTGAACTGCGCCGCTTATCCAGTTTTTATGCCCTCGAAGCGGTTTGCCAACGCGTTCGCCGGTTTCAGGATTCCAAATATGCAAAGCATAGTCGTCGGTTCCCCAAGAGAGAACGTCGCCGTTTTTCAAGACGAGCGCTTTCTTTCCGGCGTTTTCAATAACCATCTTGCACGGGTTCTGACGATACTCCTTTTCGCGCTCAATTTCACGCAACCAGAACCAATCGCACGGAGACTCGCCGTCGGTCGGATTCAACCAGCGTTCGGCGGCTTGGGTAACGGGATGTTCGTCGGCAATTTCAGTCGCACGTTGCAACATAATTTTATACGCCGGATTTTCTTCCGAATCGCGACGCAGATAGTGTGCGTTCGAACGCACGACGTCGACGTAGGCGTCGTAAAGGGCGCGCTGATTGGAGTCGGCGTTGGCGCGAATTTTTTGGTTTGGACGGGTATATTCGTTTAATACTTGTTTGAGCGCGCCGTATTTTAGCCGTTTTTCCAAAAAACCGAAGTCGGTCGCCAATTCAAGCGCCTTGTTGAGATAACAAGGGGCGCCGGAACCGAGCGCGTCGGCTTCCAAAAGATGCGTCGGCGCCCACTTAAGATAATAACGCGTCAAAAAATTTGGAATCGCGCCTCGACGTTCGCGAGTCGTCCAGCGAAGCGATTCGGAGACGTCGTTTTCTAACGCACGGTCGGCGAAATCGAGGGCGGAATCGTTTTTGGATATGCAATAATCGAACGACTTTTCGGGATCGGAACAGTAATCGGAAACGCTCTTGTGAAACGGCTCGACGATCGCTTCGTCCCCCGCGCCCAACTGGCGAAAAAACGTTCCGAGTAGGCGCAAGTTGCGGTCGGTTTCCGTGTCGCGCCTGAGCCCAAGCCAATTTTTAATCAGTCCGCGCGTCGCGGGTTCCTTCGCGTACAAAACGCAAGTTAGGAGCGGTCGAATGCTTTCGTCGTATTTACGTGAATCAGGAAACGTTCGTCTAAACTGTTCGCCGACGTACCCGATCATTCCATTCGGCAAGTCGGGAATCTCGTCAAGCGTCAAATTCCCTTTCTCGAGGTCGTCGAGCGCCGCCTTCGGATAGACGATCACGCCTCCCGACTTTGCGACGAGCGCGTCGGTCGTCGTCGCGCGTTTCGCGACGTCGACCTTCAGCGCTTCCAAGCGCTTGTCGACGTACCGACGAATATCGGCGTCGTTTTCGTCCGACGGAAAATTGAGCGCATTGAACCTCGCAAAACGCTGGTTGACGCCGACGTCGTCGCGACTCGTAATGAAAAAACCAAGTTTGCCGGTAGTCGCCAACTCTTCGCGAAAAGACGCAATCAACTCCGCAATTTCGTTTTGACCGTTTTCAGGGTTCGTCGCCTCGTCGAGCGCGTCGACCAGAATCCAAGCGAAGGGACGTTCGCCGTCGATCGTTTTTCCAAGGGGTTCGACGACCAACGTTCGGAACATATCGGTCGCCGAGTAACCCGTCCATTTTTCGTCGCGAACAATATCGAGAAGCGCTTCGGCATAAGCGGAATAGAGGAGCGCGAGTCGATAGGCGATCGTTTGGGCGAAAACTTTGCCGTCTCGAGTCGTCGGTTGGTTGTACGCGACAAAATAGGACGCCGGGAACGCGCGACGACGACGCGCCAACAGTTCCGCCGCGAATCGGGTCTTTCCGAAGCCCGGTTCTTGACGGAGCCAAAAAAACTCGTCGTTTGGGGAAATCGTTCCGGCGTCGGAACGCGCGAGCGCGTTTTCGAAGGCGTCGAAAAGGGACTCGCGCCCGACAAAACTCGAACTTGCGTCGTCGAGAAAGTAATCGCCGTCGGCGTCTTGGACGTAAGTCGCTTGCGTTCGATAAAATTTCAATCGTGTCTCGACGTCGATAGGCGAAAAGTTCAGCCGTCGCTTGAGTTCGTTCGCGCGTTCTTTGACCTCGCTAAATTCCGGCGAACGCAACCGACCAAGGATTTTGGCGAAACGTTCGTCGAACCAATCTTCTTCGGGCAAATTGGGCTTCCAATGTTCGCGCCAGTCTTTGAGCGTTTCGTCAAGCTGTCTTTGCGTAAGGTAACTTGGATAGTTCCCCTTGTCGACGTCTTCAAGGACTATCGGGTAAAGGCTCCCGCCGAGTCGATCGACGACAAGATCGATTTCGTCGCGACAAACGCAATTTTTCCGTCCGACGGCTTTCGACGTCAGAAAAACGACGGCGGCGTCCGCTTCGGCGACTCCTTTAGCGATTTCTTCGCGCCAATCGACGCCCGAGGCGAGTTTATCGCGATCAAGCCAAACGTCGACGTCGTTCTTACGCAAGTATTCGACAAACTTACGAACGACGCTTTCGTTGTTGGGTTCCGGGTACGGACGCCCCGTCGAGGGGTTTTTGACGCCGATTTCGTGCCCGTAACTGACAAAGATTTTCATTGCGGAAGTTCCTTGGTTATACGTTAAGCGTCGATACGCCAAAACAAATTTTTTCAACAACGTCCAAAAAATGTAAAAGCGCGGCTAAAAAATAAACCGTTCCTTTTCGTGAACGTTTACAAAAATACTCTGGATTTAACAAGCCCCCCCGCGTTCATTGTATGCCGTCGTTTTCCCTTTTACAAGAAGTTTTTCAAGCAAATTCATAAAATTATCGTAATATTTCAGTCGTTTGAAGTAAAACGCCGCAGTAAAAAAGTAGCGCGATAAGCCGCCTACGCGGCAATTCAAACGCAAACGTTCTAAACTCAAAAAGGCGTCGTGCGTTTGTCGATTTTTCTTCAAATGGCTGAAATATCACAGAAATTCAAAGTTTTTTCTCATTTTCCTTGAAATTTCTTCTTTTTGCGTTTATACTCTCTTTATAGGGTCGGCGATCAGTTCGACTTGTCCTTTTTATCACCCGCGTTTATTGAGGAAACGTTATGAATCGTAATGTCAGTCGACGCCGCTTTCTTACGGACGTCTCTCGCGCGACGGTCGCGAGCGCCTTTGCCGCGCCTTTTTTAAGTTCTTTCGTTTACGGCTCGAGCGCGACTCCTAATTTTGAGGTTTCGGAGATTCGTACTCTTACGCCGAACAACTGCTATTACGGGTGGCCGACGGTCGCGATTCGCGGCGACGAACTGTTGGTCGTGACTTCCGGCGGGCGCGAAGGGCATGTTTGCCCCTTTGGACGCGTCGATTTGATTCGATCTCGCGATTTTGGCGCGACTTGGACTTGGCCGCAAACGATTTACGACGGTCCGATCGACGATCGTGACGCGGGCGTCTGCGTTACCGACAAGGGGACGATTCTCGCGACGACGTTCACGTCCTTGGCTTACGTCGGCGCGTTGAACGAAGAGACTTCGTACCGCGAACGAGGAGAAAAGCGTCTCAATATTTGGTCCGACGAGCGTTACGAACGCTGGCTCGCGGCGCATAACCGTATCGGCGAGGAAGAACGCAAAAAAGAACTCGGCTGTTGGATGTTGCGTTCGACCGACGACGGGATCACGTGGTCCGAACGCTACGCGACCCCGTTTAATAGTCCGCACGGTCCAAACCGACTTTCCGACGGTCGACTTCTCTATATGGGCAAGGAGCTTTGGACGGAAGAACAACGTTGCGGCGCCGCCGTTTCGGAAGACGACGGGCAAACTTGGACGGTCAAGGGATTCGTAACCCCGCGCGACGGAGATTCGATCGTTCAGTATCACGAGTTGCACGCGGTTGAGGCGAACGGCGGACGTATTGTCGCGCAAATTCGCAACGAGAATCCGAACAATGCGAACGAAAACTTGCAAACGATTTCGACCGACGGCGGCGAAACGTGGTCGGTTCCGCGAACGATCGGCGTTTGGGGTATTCCGTCATTTTTGTCGAAATTACAAGACGGCCGACTGTTAATGACTTACGGGCACCGTCGGGCGCCCCTTGGCGTTCAGGCGCGAGTCAGCGACGACGACGGCGACACGTGGTCCGAGCCGCTTGTCGTATACGGCGACGCCAAGTCGGGCGACTTGGGCTATCCTTCCACCGTTCAACTTCCCGACGGTTCCTTGATTACCGTTTGGTACGAAGTTCAAGAAGGTTGGTTCGCTAAATTGCGTTTCGCGCGTTGGAAGCTGAATTCTTGATCGAAAGAGGTCTGCGCCGAACGCGTTTTTTTGCGCGTTTTTTTGCGCGCGACGAATAGATTTTAGAAACAGATCGAATCGTCGCGCTATGTTTTCCACTTTTTTCTTTCGCGCCTCGTAGAATCGGTCTTTTGACCTTTCGACGGCGTAGGTTTTGAGGCCGTTATGGACGTTTTAAAGACGAATCTCCGTTTTCGGTTTTTAACGCGCGCGGCGCTAGTCGCGGCTTTTCTGTGTTGTTTGGTTTCTTGGGACGTTCCAACGCGCGCGGAAGGCGAAAAGACAAGCGCCGACTCCGTCTTTGTTTGCGGAACGAACGTCGGAGAACGTCGCGTTTTGGAGGTCGACGGCGTTGAATACGCTTTTCGTTGGATTCCAAGCGGTCGTTTTCTGATGGGAAGTCCCGAAGACGAGGAAAATCACAACGATTATGAAATTCAACACGTCGTCGTTTTGACGAAGGGATTTTGGATTTTAGAGACGGAAACGACTCAAAAAATGTGGTCGAGCGTCTGCGGTTCGAATCCGAGCAAATTTCTTGGCGACAATAAGCCGGTCGACACGGTGGGGCTAGACGAGATCGCCGCGTTTTGCCAAAAACTGAAAGAACGTTCCAACGCGCCCGACGAAGTCGCGTTTTCTTTGCCGACCGAGGCGCAATGGGAATACGTCGCGCGCGCGGGCGGGACGAGCGCCTACGTCGACGAAAATCTTGACGCGATCGCTTGGTACGGCGACGAGAACTATTCGGGTACGCGCGACGTCGCGACGAAGCGTCCGAACGCGTGGGGCGTCTACGATATGATCGGCAATTTGTGGGAATGGTGTTCCGATCGTTTCGCCGCCTACCCGACGGACGACGAAGGGCGCGGAAAGGAACTGACGGATCCGATCGGCGCGACGTTGGAAGAATGTCCCGGCGATATTCGCGTCGACCGCGGCGCGTGCTGGGACAGTAAGTCCGAAGAGTGCCGCGTCGCTTATCGCGGATATTACGACGCGGATCGTAAAGGACCTTACGTTGGATTTCGTTTTATCGTTACGCCCGTTCAAAAATAGAACGAACGCCGTTTCGATTTTGACGAATAATTCGACTCGTAAGGACGCGCAACGGAACGCGAGGTTAGGCAAACTGCTTGACTAACGTGTTGCGACGGGTATACTAAAGAAACCGATTGGTCGTAGGGGAAGGCGGCTGGCGTCGCGGCTTTCCTTTTGTTTGCGGCGTCGCTCGACGTAGGCGACGTCGGCGGGGCGACGCCCGTTGGCGGAGGCGCGTTATGTATCCTTATGCGGCGCAAAAGTTGCAACTTTGTCAAGAAGCGACGGACGAACAAATCGTCATTCGCTTAGACGGACGGGGCAATCGTTTGTATTTTCCCGGCGAGACGTTGGCGGGAAGTTATTGCTTGAGCGAAATACGCGACTTGGAAATCGACGCCTTAGAAGTTTCCGTTTTGTGGCGCACGGAGGGCAAAGGTTCCGAAGACGTCGGCGTTCACGCGTTTTGGCGCTTTTCGACCGCAGAAGGAGATTGGATCGATCCGTTGCGACCTAAGCGTTTTAGCGTCGTGTTGCCGAAAAGTCCCTTAACTTACGACGGAAATTTGGTCAAGATTTGTTGGCAAGTTCGCGTCCGCGTGTTTTTGTCGGGCGGGAAACAAATTGTCGAAGAAGCGGGTTTTCGTCTTGGCAATTTGCCCGATATGCGAACGTTGAAATTGCGTTCCGATTTCGATGGCGTTTGACGCGAGCGGTTTTACGTTTCTTCTTTTTATGCGCGAATAGGCGGTGGTCGAATGAACGAGAGCTTTTCAAATAATCGCGAAAGCAATCCGTTTTCGACGTGCTTTATTGCGCCTGGAAGAACGCCTTTCTTCTTTGAGCGTTCGTTCTTATATCGGATGAAGTCCGCGCATCCGGCAAAATTTGAAGAATTTTTCGTGCGTTCGCTCGGCGTTGCCGACGATCTTAAGAACGCCGTATGCACTCAATTTTTAATCGATCGTTTCGAGGCGAATTCTCGACGCGGACAGATCGTCGGCGCGCATGGAACCGGCAAGACCTCTTTGATGTTCGTTTTGAAAGAAGCGATGCAGAAAAGAGGGTACGAAGTTTTCCAATGGGAATTGCACGATCAGTGTCGTTTCTTACCCGACGTCTTCTGGCTTGAATTGCAACAGTTTTTGCAAACGGTTCCTTCTTTTTTGCCCGCAAAGTGCCTGTTGCCGCCGCCGGTCGTTTCGACCGAGGAGTATTTGAAGCAGACGCGCGAGTCTATCCGCGAAGTCTTGGGCGATGAGAACGAGCCGCTCGACGTTCAAATTGAAGGCGAGCAAATCGAAGGCGAGCAATTTGAAGGCGGGCAAATCGAAGACGGGCAAATCGAAGACGAGCCGTTTGAGGACGGAGATTCTAAGGAAGAGTTTAGAGTCGGCGAGGCGTTCGTCGCGCCCGTTACGGACGAAACGACGGATTCAATTCCGCAAAAAGAGGGAGACAGTAATTCGGAGAACTCTGCGGATGATTTAGAGGAATCGCGGCGGTTCGTTAGTACTAAGAAAGTCGGGCGATTCGGGTTCAATAAAGCGTGGAATTTTGGTTTGAAAACCGTCGGAAACGGCGAGACAGATTCCCAAAGCGACGGCGTTTTGTCTGCGCTTGGCGCCGAATCGATTAAATTCGCGCCTTTTCCGGGTATTTCGCCGCCGAACGAAAAATACGAATCCGGCGCGAGTGAAACCGACGACGCCGAGGTCGCGAATAAAGTCGCCGCAACGACGGACGGCGCGGTTCAAGACGCAGATCAAGCCGAATTAAACGACGTTCGACGTCAAAGGAAGCTGGAAATTCCTCTTCCGGCAGGGGACGATTTTGTCGCGACTCGTTCTCTTTTCGAGAAAAAAGTCCTCTTTTTCGACGGATTCGAACAGCTTTCTTACGTCAATCGGATTATAGTTCGGACGTTTTGTCGTATGAATAGGCTGGGATTGTTGCTGACGACGCACTCGCCGGCGATCGGCATTCCCGTTCTTTTTAGAACGCATCCTTCGGCGGAAATTTTGCGTCAATTATTGAGCTTTTTGCTTGACGATATTGAAGCGACGCCCGCCGATTCCGAATTGGAAATTTTGTTGAAGAACTTTAATTACGACGTTCGCGAAATCCTTTTTTCTTTGTACGACGCGTATGAAAGTTATCGTTGGGCGCCTCGCGAGGTGCGTGAAAAGATCGTGAAACGTTATCCGCGTTAAGGCGATCATATATTGAGGCGATCATATATTTTTTTTGAGGCGCGCGATGTCTCTTGCCGTAACTTTGGGCAAAGTTTCTTTGCCTAATCCTATTCTTGTAGCTTCCGGGACTTTCGGGTATGCGCGCGAGGCGTCGCGTTTGCTCGACGTTTCGCGTCTTGGCGCTCTTGTTCCGAAGACGATAACCGTGGAGCCGCGACCGGGTAATAAGCCGCCGCGAACCGCCGAGACGACGAGCGGACTTTTAAACGCGATCGGCTTGGACAACGACGGACTCGACGATTTCGTCGCGAACAAGCTCCCGTATTTGCGCGCGCTGGGCTGTCCGATTATTGTGAGTATCGCGGCTAAAAAAATCGAAGATTGCGCGATATTTGGCGAGCGCTTGAACGACGAGCCCGGAATAACCGCAGTCGAATTAAACGTCAGTTGTCCGAACGTTAGCGGCGGGGTCGATTACGGAATCGATCCTGTTTTGTGCGAAAAAATGACGAGCGCGTTACGCAAGGCGTTGAAAATTCCTTTTTCCGTGAAATTGTCGCCCAACGTGACGAAAATTGCCGACATAGCGAAGGCGGCCGAGGCGGGTGGCGCCGATATAATTTCCGCCGTCAACACGTGTTACGGCTTGGCGATCGATTGGCGCAAACGCAAGGCGCGTCTTGGCGCCGGTTGCGGAGGATTTAGCGGACCGGCGATCAAGCCGATCGCGTTGCGTTGCGTTTGGCAAGTTGCGAAGGCGGTTAAGATTCCAATTATCGGAATCGGCGGAATTGCGACGGTCGACGACGTGTTTGATTTCCTAGTGGCGGGCGCGAGCGCCGTTGAGATCGGTACTGCCAATTTCTTTCGACCGAACGTAACGACGGAAATATTGGACGCGTTGCCGCTTGTAATGGAAAAAGAAGGAATCGCCAATATTTCCGACGTAATCGGAACGCTGGAACTCTAGCTCGCTTTTTGGGCGTCGTCGATAAAAATTCGCCGTAATTTATAATCGAGTTGACGAGGGATAAATTGACGATTCAAGTTAATGATTACGCAGTCGACGTCGACGAAGAGCTGATTAAGTCGAGCGGAGTCGAGTCGGGCGGACGATTCCGCGTCGACGAAAAGCGCGTGAAGAGCTTTGCCAAAGCGGCGCTTGGCGACTCCTTTACGCACGACAATTATTTTGCTAAAATGATGAGCGACGAAAAGACCGCGCGCCTTTTCTTCGAGTTGTTCCTCCCGAAAAAGGTTTTGCGACAGGTCGACCTGGAGTCGTTGCGCGCAATTCCGTCAAAATATGTCGACGAGAACGGGAATTTCCGCGTCGGCGATATGTTCTTTTCGATGGAGACGAGGCGGCGTAAAGGAAGAAAGACGCGTCGCGCCGTCTTTATGTTGATTTTGGAGCATAAATCGGAACACGAGCGATACGTGGCGATTCAGCTGTTGGATTACGTTGCCGGAATGTTGCGTTTTATGAGCGCCAATCCCGAGGAATATCAGGACGAAAACGGACTCTTGCCCGCGCCCTACGCGATGGTTTTTTCCCAAGCGAAAAAGCCTTGGAAACGAGTTCCGTACTTGGGTCGAATTCTTTGGACAATTCGGGGACTTAGGAGAACAATACCGAATTTTATATTTCCCGTCGTCGAGGCGAGCGAAATTCCGCTCGAAAAAATTAAGAAACTCGAGCCCGTGACGCGCGTCTTCCTTTATTTGGAACGTTTTGCCAAGCGCGAGTATGAAAAGGGGGAAAATCAAGAGCTAATAGAGTTGTTTTCCGATTTGCTCAAAGCGTCTAATCAGGATGAAAGACTGCGCCAAGCGTTTTACGCCTCGATCGCTTATTTGAGGTATTTGCAGAAAGGACGACCGCATACGATGTCGATTCGAGAATTACAAAACAGTATTTTCGGACAAGACGGATACGACGAGTACGCCGTTTTGGAGGAGATGTTTCCAAATGCCCTTGAAAGGAGATACGAACAAGGAATCGAGCAAGGGTACGAGCAAGGAATCGAGCAAGGAATCGAGCAAGGAATCGAGCAAGGACGCGTAAATAATATTTACGACCTTATTCTTAAAAACTACCGTAGTAGGTTTGACGAGGCTCTTTCCGAACAGTTGGAGAAAAAAATCGACGCGGTAAATTATTATCCCGCTCTGGAAGAAATTCAGTTGATCGTTTGGAGGTCGGCTTCGCCCGTTGCGTTTGAACGTCAGGTTTGTTCTATTATCGAAAAATACGCCGACGAAATAGACGCGTTGAACAAGAAAAAAGAAAACGGTCGCGTATGACGACGGCGGAAGAATTGTTAAGACCGAATTTTGGACAGGACGACTGCGACGAATACGACGTTTTGGAAGAATTCTTTCCGAACGCCCTTAAGAGAAGGTTCGAACAGGGAATCGAACAGGGAATCAAACAGGGAATCAAACAGGGACGTATAATTGGTATTTACGACCTTGTCCTCAACAATTTCCGACATAGATTTGACGAGGCTCTTTCCGCGCGCTTGGCGCGGAAAATCAACGTGATAAATTATTATCCCGCGTTGGAAGAGATTCAACAGAGCGTCTGGAGTTCGTCTTCGCCCGTTGCGTTTGAACGCCGAGTTGATTCCGTCGTTGAAAAATACGCCGAAGAGATAAAAAACGCAAATACGAACAAAGAATAAGGCTTGACTTGTCCGCGTGTTTCAACGGACTACGGCGCGAATTCGCGCGTATGCAGAGTTAAATTCAAAAGCGATAATTGCAACATAGAAAAGAAGGTCGAATATTATGACGCAACTGACCGAAGCGCGAGCGGGCGTCGTTACCCCGGAGATGGAAATCGTCGCTCGGAAAGAACGCTTGGACGTCCAAGCGGTGCGCGAAGAAATTGCCGCAGGGCGTATGATTATACCCGCGAATAAAGCGCATTTGGCAAAGGGGCTTTCGCCGATCGCCATCGGACGAAGAGCGACGACGAAGATCAACGCGAATTTGGGCGTTTCTTCCCTTGCCGGCGACGCGCGGCGCGAACTGGAAAAGATCGAATGCGCGATCAAGTACGGCGCCGACACGATTATGGATCTGTCGACCGGCGACGACCTCGATCTGTTGCGAACGCGAATGATCAACGCGGTTTCCGTGCCCGTCGGAACGGTTCCGCTCTATCAAATTTGCGAGGAATTGGACGATATTCTTGATATGACGCCCCAAAATATTTTGGACGTCGTGGAAAAACAGGCGAAGCAAGGCGTGGATTATATGACGATCCATTGCGCCTTGTTGCAACGTCATATTTCTCTTGTCGATACTCGTATTACGGGCATAGTCAGTCGCGGCGGTTCTTTGACGGCGAAATGGATGGTCGCGCATAAAGCGGAAAATCCCTTTTACGAACGTTTCGACGAGCTTTGCGAGATTATGAAGGCTTACGACGTCTCGTGGAGCCTTGGGGACGGCATGCGTCCGGGCTGTCTTCACGACGCGAGCGACGCCGCGCAATTTGCCGAGTTGTCCGTGATGGGCGAGTTGACTAAGCGCGCGTGGGAACACGGAACTCAAGTAATGATCGAAGGTCCGGGACACGTTCCGCTCGATCAGATCGCCGACAATATGAAGCGTCAGGCGCAGGAATGTTTCGAAGCGCCTTTTTATGTTCTGGGACCGGTCGTTTGCGACGTCGCGCCCGGTTACGATCATATTTCAAGCGCGATCGGCGCGGCGATAGCGGCGTTTAACGGCGCCGCGATGTTATGTTACGTCACGCCGAAAGAACACCTCGGCTTGCCTAATATGGAAGACGTGCGCAACGGTTGCGTCGCTTACAAAATAGCCGCGCACGCCGCCGACGTCGCTTTGAAGCGTCCTGGCGCGCGAGATCGCGACGACGAAATGGCGCGCGCGAGATTTGCGTTCGATTGGAACAAGCAGTTCGAATTGGCGCTCGATCCAGAGCGCGCTAAACAGTATTACGACGAAGCGCGTTTTGACCCGCGAGACAAAGAGAACGGAAAAACGTGCGAACGGCGACTTCACCCGACGTTGAATCCCGACGGTTCGATCAATAACGAAGATTATTGCACAATGTGCGGACCGAAGTTTTGCGCGATGCGAACTACCGCCGACTTGATTCGTTTGCGCAACGAGCAGAAGAAAGAGAACGGGTAATTTTTCCCTTTGCGTCGCCTGTTCGTATCGGGAGTTTCAGGACGAGCCTTCTTGAAACTCCCGTTTTATTTGGACGCGCCGCAGGGCTCCGTCGACGGTTTTATTCATTTTTTTTCTAAATGGACAAAAAACGCTTGTTTTTTCAAGCGTACTAGTTTATAATGGGCGCGAGCGTTTGCCTGTTTCCTTGTCGCTTTTTGGCGCCTTTTTTGCAACGAAACAGACGGAACGCGTTCCTAAGGACAAGATTCCCGTCCTTAGTCGCAGTAATTTAGAACGGAAAGGATTGACGCTATGAACTCGAACGTCGATCAGTTGTATATGCGTCGCGCGCTTAAACTTGCCGCGCAAGGTCAAGGGTTGGTCGAACCTAATCCGATGGTCGGTTGCGTTATTGCGCGAGAAAGCGTCGCGCCTCTCGTCGACGGTCGCGCGGCGACGAACGTAGACGATTTTGATTCGGTCGACGGTCTTTCTGAAGAGACGGCGACTTCGCAAATAGTCGGCGAAGGTTGGCATCGGAAATACGGGGAGGCGCACGCGGAAATCAACGCGTTGAACGAGGCCGGCGAACTGGCGCGCGGCGCGACGATGTACGTTACGCTCGAGCCTTGTTCGCATTTCGGCAAGACGCCCCCTTGCGTCGACGCGATCATTCAAGCCGGAATTAAACGAGTCGTCGTCGCAATGCGCGATCCTTTTCCTCAAGTCGACGGGTCTGGAATAGCGAAATTGGAAGCCGCCGGCGTTCAAGTCGACGTCGGAGTTTGCGAGAGTCGAGCTAAGGAGTTGAACGCGCCCTATTTGACGCGTTTGACGAAAAAACGACCGTGGATTATCGGCAAATGGGCGATGACCTTAGACGGTAAAATTGCGACTCGCGTCGGTTCGAGTTATTGGATTTCTTCGGAAGAGTCTCGCGCGCGCGTTCACGAATGGCGCGAATGCGTCGACGCTATTTTGATCGGCAGTCGAACGGCGATGGAAGACGATCCGAAGCTGACGGTTCGTTTGCCCGATGGAAGAAAGCCGAAACGAACGCCGACTCGTATCGTTATCGACTCCGGCGGAACGCTTTCCGTTTTTTCCGAGTTGGCGCTAACCGTGCGCGACGCTCCGTTATTGCTGGTTTTTGGACCTAATACGCCGAAGGAGAAAAAGGATTTTTGGGAATCGAAGGGCGCCGAAGTCTTAATGATCGACGCGCCTTTGCATGAACAGCGCCTTATCTTGCTAATGGAAAAACTAGCCGAACGGGGAATGACAAACGTTCTGGTCGAGGGCGGCGGCGAGTTGTTAGGACGTCTCTTCGATTTGGAATATATAGACGAAGCGCGCGTTTTTGTCGCTCCCAAAATCGTCGGCGGAAAAGAAGCGGTGGCGCCCGTCGGAGGAGTGGGGCGCGAGTTGATGCGCAAAGCGGCGACGTTGCGTAATAAGAAAATGGAAGCGATCGGACCCGACGCGCTTATTACCGGGCGCGTCAATTATTGATCGTCGATTTCGGACGAATTTATCGCGGACGTTTGGTTTTTAAGATTGGTTTTTAAGACGAACGTTCGCGGCGTACTTTAACGTTTTTGCGACTTGACGTCGCGTTGGGACGTGTGAAATGTTGCCGACTATAGTAATTATTGGCGTTTTAGCGGTTGTCGCCTTGTACGTTATGGGCGTTTACAACGGTCTTGTCGCGTCGCGCAATCGTTATAAGAACGCATTCGCGCAGATCGACGTTCAATTAAAACGGCGCTACGATTTGATTCCGAACCTTGTCGAGACGGCGAAGGGATACTTGAAACACGAGGCGCAGACGTTGGAAGCCGTCGTGAAAGCGCGCGGAGCGGCGGTCGGCGCGAATCAAGCGGCGACTTCGACGCCGGGCGATCGAAACGCTATGCAAAAGCTGGGCGCCGCAGAAGGCGCTTTGTCGGGCGCTTTGGGACGCTTGATGGTCGTCTGCGAGTCGTATCCCGACTTGAAAGCGAATCAAAATATGTTGGCGCTTCAAGAAGAATTGACTTCGACCGAAAATAAAATCGGTTTTGCGCGCCAACATTTTAACGATTCCGTAACCGTTTACAATACGAAGCGCGAAACCTTTCCTTCGAATATTATCGCCGGTATGTTCAATTTTTCCGAAGCGTCCCTCTTTGAAATCGAGGCGCCGGAACAACGCGAAGCTCCGAAAGTTTCGTTTTAGTATTTGACAAATTAGGGTCGTTATCGACGCGATTCGTTAATACGCGCGTGCGACGGGCTCCGTTCCTTTTGAATATCCGAGCTTACCAAAATGAATTTTTTCGAAAGACAAGATTCCGCGCGCGCGTCGTCAAAGCGCCTAATTTTTTTCTTCATTTGCGGCGTGTTGGCGACCGCGCTTTTGATCCATATCGTCGTTTCCTGCGGTTTGTATTATCTCTCGGGAGGCGCCGATCTCACGGAAAGCGCGCGCCATATGGGGAATGAATTAGTCGACGAAGAATATTCGTTCTTTGGGTCTGACGACGAATTAATCGGGGAGACTTCCAACGGCGGCGTTTTGGCGTTTGGTTCTTTCTTTTTCGATCCGACTCTTTTTACTCTTGACCTGTTAATCGTCTCGGCGATAATCGGTTTGGGGTCTCTTTTTAAAATTTCCGAACTTAATCGGTTAGGCGCCGAAGGAATCGCTTTGTCGCTAGGTGGAACGCCCGTTACTAACGCTACGACTAACCCTAGGGCGAGGAGATTGTACAACGTAGTCGAGGAAATCGCGGCGGCGTCGGGATCGCCTCTTCCTCGCGTCTTTATTTTAGATCAAGAGACGGGAATCAACGCTTGCGCGATCGGAACAAGTCCAGAGTCCGCCGCCGTCTGCGTTACGCGCGGCGCGCTTGACGTCCTCTCTCGCGACGAATTACAGGGGGTCGTCGCGCACGAATTTAGTCATATCGTCAACAACGACGTGAAACTGAACACGCGTTTGATCGGCGTTCTCTTTGGACTGGAATTGATCGCAATGATCGCGATGGCGATTCTACGCGTTTTCCAGTTTTCGAGTTTTTCCAGTAGTTCGCGTTCAAACGACAATTCAAAACGCGGCGGCGCTATAATTCTTGCGTTGATACTCGTATGCTTGGCGATTTTTATTATCGGCAGCGCGGGCGTGTTTTTTGGCGGTCTGATTCGCGCGGCTATTTCGCGACGTCGCGAGTATTTGGCGGACTCTTCCGCCGTTCAGTTTACGCGCAATCCTAGCGGAATCGCTGGCGCTTTGAAAAAAATCGGCGCGCTTGGCGCAGGTTCAAAGCTCGTTTCCAAAAACGCTTACGGCGCGTCGCATATGTTCTTTAGCAACGTTTTTTCGGGTAATTTTTTACAGTCGCTGATACAGACCCACCCGCCGCTTGTCGATCGAATTCGCGCGATCGAGCCCGATTTCGACGGTCGTTTTCCGAAAACGATTCAAGTGAACGATTGGGGCGAATCGAATGTTGAACGCGCGAATCCACAGATACGTTCTTCGTTTCACGGAGTCGCCGCCGGTTTTACTTCGGGCGTTAATTTGCCGCATCATACCCCGGAAACTCGAGAAAGCGTCGACGTTAAAACAAACGGCGGTTCCGTCGACGCTTTTCAGTATTTGAAAGGAGTTGAAGCGGATTTCGAATTTGACGAGTCTGTCGACTTGACTTCTTTGGCGGACGACGCGTCGTCTTCGCGCGCTTTGATTTTCGCCTTGTTGTTGGACAAGGATTCCAACGTCCGCGCGAGACAGCTAGCGATCGTGAAAAGGAACTGCGATTCGTCGACGATCGCAAAATTAAACGAGTTCCAAGATTTGTTCCGTAATTCGAGCGATTTGGCGCGGATAAACGCCGCAAATAAGATTCGAACCCGTTTGAAGACGCTGAATCGCGACGATTACGAAACGTTTCGTTCGACGGTTTTAGAGCTTTGCGGCGCCGACGGTCGTTTGGATCTTTTCGAGTACGCCGTCCAAGCGTCGGTCATACGCGAGTTGGACGTTCGTTTTGGCAAGTCGCGAGGCGTTCAAACTCGGTTCGGTTCGTTTGAAGAGATTCGCGAGCCCTGCTTGAGCGCGCTCGCCTATTTGGCGTATGAAAAGCGTGCCTCGACGGAAGAAATTCAAAAAGCGTTCCGACGCGGTTGCGCCGCGTTCGTCGGAGGCGCCGATTTCGCTTTGCCTCGCGCCGAGACTTCGCTTGGCGATTTTACGCGCGCGTTAAATCTTTTGTCGCAGGCGAGCTGTTCGTTGAAACGCGACGCCGTAAAAGCCTTTTGCCTTTGCGCGACTTACGACGGTCGAATCGACGAGCGCGAAGCGTTTCTGTTGGAAATATGCGGCGCTTCTTTGGGAACGGGAACGCCGGACTGGAGAATGTTGAAACGCAAAGGCTAAAGTCCTAATTTTTCAGAAAGACCGTTACCTTTAGCGTTCCGTTGGTTATAATACGTTTTGTCATAAACGATTGAAATATCGTCAAAGCGCGTTAGTTGTTTTTGTTACGTTTGAGGGACGTTTTATTATGGATCGAAGAACTTTTTTGTCGTTGGGGCTTATGGCTCCTTTCGCTCTTAAATCCGGGTTGGCTTGGGCAAAAGTCGATTATTCTCCGAAAGATTCGACGATAACCGCTTCGTTTGCCGAGGATCCCTCCGCGCCAAAAGCGACGCTTTGGCAACTTCCAGATATTGACACGCCGCAAAAGATGGCGTATGTCTTGCGTTCCGATTCGGGCGAAACGGTCGTTTTCGACGGCGGTTACGCCAAGGACGCGCCCTATTTGATCGACCTTGTTAAAAAAGAATGCGGCGGCAAAGTCGACGCGTGGTTCTTGACGCACGCCCATATCGACCACTGCGGCGCGATCGCCGAGTTGGCGACGAAATATCCCGACGAAATTGAAATTAAGAACCTTTACTACAATTTCCCCGCGCAAGAATGGCTCGACGAATACGAAAGCGGGTCTGCTGGCGAGACAAAGGAAATTTTCGACGGATTGGCGAATTACAAGGGCGCGCGACGCGCTCCTAAGCCAAACGAGGTTTTCGAATTCGGATCGCTGAAGATTCGAACGTTAAACGATTTCGACCCGAATATTCACGGAAACGCGATCAATAATTCGTCGATTTGTTTCCGCATCGACGTCGCAAGAAAGTCGATTCTTATCCTTGGCGACCTTGGGCGCGAAGGCGGGGACAGACTTGTCGAATTGCAAGGAAAAGAAGTTCTCGACTGCGATTTCTGCCAGATGGCGCACCACGGTCAAAACGGCGTCAAGCGCGATTTTTACGAGATCGTCAAGCCTAGCGTTTGCTTGTGGCCGACTCCGAAATGGCTCTGGGAAAACAACGCGGGCAAAGGGTACGGCACGGGACCTTTTGCGACGCTTGAAACGCGCAAATGGATGGACGAACTTTGCGCCGAAACGCACTTCGTGATGAAGGACGGACTGATTAAGTTGTTGTTCTGATTGACTGCCCCGCAAGAACGTTTGACGCGTCGAACGACTATTCGAGCGTTTCGACGCGTCGGAGTTTATATTATTGAGGAATATTGAGAAATGAACAGACGCGATTTTTTAGCTTCCGGACTTCTGTTGCCCTTTGCGTTGAAGTCGGGACTTTCCTTGGCGCAAGTCGCTTATTCGCCCGTCGACGCCGTCGTCAAGGCGTCGTTTTCGGAGGATCCCGAAAATCCCAAGGGGACGCTTTGGCAAATTCCTCGTCAACAACCCGCGCAAATGATGGGGTACGTCTATCGCGCGGATTCGGGCGAGACGGTCGTTTTTGACGGCGGATGGGACAAAGAGGCGCCTTATTTGATCGATCTGATCAAACGCGAATGCGGCGGCAAGGTCGACGCGTGGTTTTTGACGCACGCGCACTACGACCACTGCGGAGCTATCGCCGAAATTCTTACGAACCGACCCGACGAACTGGAAATTAAAAACGTCTACTATAATTTCCCTGAGTACGATTGGTGCTTCGGTCTGGAGAAGTCTCGTTACACGAAATTGATTTACGACGGTTTGGCGCGGTGTAAAGAAGGCGTCGCGCGCGCTCCGAAAGTCGGCGAAGTCTTCAAATTTGGTTCGACGACGATTAAAACGTTGAACGATTTCGATTTGTCGTTGACGATGAATCCGATCAATAATTCGTCGATTTGTTTCCGTATCGACGTCGCCGGAAAATCGATTTTGATACTTGGCGACCTTGGCGTTCAAGCGGGCGAGCGTCTAATCAAACTTTGTGGAACCAAAGAACTCGACTGCGATTTTGTTCAGATGGCGCATCATGGACAGCAAGGCGTGTCGCGCGAGTTCTATGAAGTCGTCAAGCCTTCCGTTTGTTTATGGCCGACTCCGGACTGGCTCTGGGAAAACAACGCAGGGGGCAAAGGTCCCAATTCCGGTCCTTGGAAAACCTTGGAAACTCGCGCTTGGATCGAGGAAATGAAGATCGAGAAGAGTTTTGTTTCCAAAGACGGGTTGGCGATTTTGACGTTTTGACAAAAATACGGCGCGTCGGGCGTTTTTAACGAATAGAGTCGGAACTTTTGCCAATATAAACGAATTAACTTAAGGGGAAATAAGATCGCGCGCGAAGACGTCGGAGGTTTTTTGTTCGTCGCGCGCGACAAAAGGAGCGTTTTTAAAGAGGGTTGACGTCGTATGGAACGACGAGCTAACATTAACGATTCTAAACGCGAAAGTCTTTGCGGTCGAACGTTTGGCGATTACCATATCGAAAGACGAATTGGCGGCGGAGCGACTTCCGACGTCTTTTTGGCGACGCAAGTTTCGCTGGGACGCCGCGTCGCGCTGAAAATACTCAAAGACGAATTAGCCGAGGACGAATCTTACGTAAAGCGTTTCATTCAAGAGGCGCGCGCCGCCGCAAGACTGGAACATCCGAATATCGTGAGAGTCTATGAAGTCGGCGAGACGACTCCGACCGACGCGGGAGTTAGACGTCGTTTTTTGAGAAGAGGGCGTTCGCGTTCGAACGCTAAAACCTATCGTTTTATCGCTCAAGAATACGTCGACGGAATTAGTCTGGCGCAGTATCTTCGCAAAAACAGACAAGCGACGATTTTACAGACCTTCGCCGCGCTCGAACAAATCGTTTCGGCGTTGAAGCGCGCGTCCGATTTCAACATCGTCCATCGCGACGTCAAACCCGAAAACGTCTTGATCGATTCGTCTGGAGTCTTGAAAGTCGTTGATTTCGGACTTGCGCGTATTATCGACGCGGGCGAATCTTCCACTTGGGGCGAGACGTCTTTAACGCGCACGGGCATGGCGCTCGGTACGCCGCTCTATATGAGTCCCGAACAGGCGCGCGGACAGAAAATCGACTCGCGAAGCGACGTCTATTCTCTTGGCGTGACCGCTTATCGTCTTCTTACTGGCGTCGTTCCGTTTAGCGCCGACACGCCTCTTGCCGTTGTCTTGAAACATTTGAACGAACAAGCGCGTCCAATTTCCGAACTGCGCCCGGACGCGCCCGAGGCGTTGACGCGTCTCGTGCGACGTATGATGGAAAAAAATCCGAACGATCGTCCGAGTTCGATCGACGAATTGTCGGAAGAGTTGCGACAAGCGCGGCGCGAATACGTCGCGACGTTAGGGACTGCAAACTCGAAATCAGACGCGCTTGCCGGTTCGCGAACGGCTGTTTTAGGCGCGAATGTTTCCAAGACCGACGGATTTGTCTTAAAAAGCGACGCTTCAACGACGTCCTCTTTACCAAATTCAAACGAACTTTGGAAAGAAGGATCGGAACAAGTTTTTTTTCAGTCGGAAGAAGAACGCGGCTCGTTTCGACGCTTTATCAATACGACCAATTTGTCCGGCGAATGGCAGACGAATTGCGCCAAATTAGAAGAGTCGTTACGTCGCGTCGACGAACCTTTTTGGAACCGACGTCGCGCGAGCGTCGTAGTCGCGTCGGCGCTTGCCGCGCTTCTCCTTGGAGGGGGCGTTCTTCTGGTGAAAAACAATCTAGTCGCGTCGACTCCGGCGGAACCTCCGCTCGCGATCAAACGTTTTGAGTCGGTGGAAGAACAATACGTTTTCGCGTTGCAGTTGGGAACCGTCGACGCGTGGAAGAGCGTTTGCGAGTATTTTCCCGACGATCCCTATTGGAATATGCGCGCGAAGAAGCAGTTGGCTTTGATTTACGTCGAGGAAAGAGACGTCGAATCCGCGTCCGCAATTTTTCAAGAAATAGCGTCCAATCCGACGCCGGGAGAAGGCGTCGAGCCTTTTGGACTCGTCGGGTTGGCTTGGCGCGCCGCAAGTCTTGGAGACGATAAAGCCGCCGCCGCTATGCTTTCCGAACTGGACGAAACGAAAAGATACGACGGGTTGACGGAATTTGTCATAAAAAAGACGCGAGCGTTGATCCGTAGACGTATGAATTCGCCAAGTATGCAGGGCGGCGCCCCTTTTGTCTCGCCCGCTTTTGAATCTGACGGAAACAAACGACCTTTTTCAAACGTTCCCGCCACGAGACGGGATTTTCGATCAAACGCGCCCGAACTCTATGGACGGCAAGGAGACGCGCGAGGCGGCGAGAGAGTTGGAAGAAAATTGAACGAACGTAATTTTTAGGGAAATCCGAATAATAATATTCGCGTTTCTGATTCTGTAAACCGCGAGGAAACTGCGAAATCGAACTCAAAGAGAGACGACGGGCGATGAAAGCCGAACCAGAAGTAATACTATACACCGACGGCGCATGTAGCGGGAACCCAGGACCGGGCGGCTGGGCGTTTGTTATGCGTCATCTTCCGAGCGGAAAGGAACTTGAACGATCAGGAGGCGAGGAAGAGACGACGAACAATCGAATGGAGCTTCAAGCGGTCGTCGAAGGGTTGTCGACGTTAAAACGTAGCGTTTCCGTGCGCGTCGTCAGCGACAGCGCTTACGTTTTGAACGGTTTGTCCTCTTGGATAAAATCTTGGAAAGCGAACGGTTGGCGACGCAAAGACCGAGGGCGTTGGGCGGAAGTTAAAAATCTCGACCTTTGGCAAAAGCTGGACGAATTGAAAGCGTTGCACGACGTCGATTTTCAAAAAATCAAAGGACATTCCGGGCATCCCGAAAACGAACGTTGCGACGAAATGGCGGTCGCCGAATGGCAAAAAATACGAAACGCGCGTTCTTAAGCGTTTGGCAAGCAATCACGTAAACGGCGTTTGACTTCGCGTAGATTTTAGATAAAACGCCGCGAAAGATTCCCGGCTCCACGCTCGCGTCTCCGCGCGGGTATTTGCCGCGCCGCCCTTTGTTTAAGTTCGTCCTTTTGCACGAAAATTTGTCAATCCGTAATTTGGATTCCTCGTCTTGAGCGCCTTAAAAAGAATTTCCAACAAACGATCGTTTTTTTCAAAGAACGCTAGAAATTCGATTCGGTTTGACGTATACTTAAGAGAAGTCGTTCGCATACGCCGACGATGCGCGATTTTCCGCGAATAGTCGTTAATTTTTTTAACCCAATGGAGCGCGTTGAGTTGGAACTAAACGTAATCGATTTTTCAGACGATATGATTTTT
>JAZUGM010000142.1:0-6402 GCA_045641205.1 Thermoguttaceae bacterium | reverse complement strand
CCGCTTGGCCTCCGACTTTAAACTTAGAAAGTAAGAAAACCGTCAAGCTCTTGCTTTTCACTGTTCGCGAAGTCTTTTGGCGGTTCAGCGGATCGGCGTATCGTTGGTACGCGGCTTTCCGTGGACGGTTACTCTAAGTTTTTCCGCAAAAAAAAATCGCAGGAACCGAAACTTAGTTCCTGCGATTTTCGTTTAGATAGCCAAGGCGGGACTCGAACCCGCACGCCCATTACAGGCAGGGGATTTTAAATCCCCAGCGTCTGCCATTCCGCCACTCAGCCTTACTAGTCCTAATTCTAGCGTCGACGGTCGTTTTGTCAATAGGTTTTTTGCAAGCGTTTACGAATGTTTGCAAAGTTTACAACCGTAGCGTAAATTTCAGAATAAACGTCGCATAGGAATCGCGCGTTTTTTTCGCGAGCGCTCACGTTTGGAATATTGCGCGGACGATTACTAGATTTTATCGTTCCGTTTTCGGCGCCGGAGTGAACGGTCGCGCGACAAAGCGACTCGAGCCGACGTAAAAACGTTCGCCGTCGCACGCGCTAATTCTTACGACGCTTGCGCCGGAGTATTCTGCGGGCATAGTTATTTGCGCGTTAAATTTTCCGTTTTTGGTTTTCGTTTGCGCCTTCGCGACGACAAATCGATTCGCCTCGTAGTACGTTCGTTCAAACTCATCGCGCGTTTCCGGGGATTCGACGAACGCGCTCGAACGAGCGACGGTTCGCGTCGCGGAGCGAAAATCGGCGGGCGTAATCTCTATTTGGACGGTCGTTTCGCGCGTCGGGTTGGGAATCTCGCCCGAAATTTGGAGCGATCGGGTCGCGTAGGCGATTTCGCTCGATTTGATCGGAATACGAACCGGCGTTTTGACGCGTATGAGCGGGTCGCCCAACAGATTGAATTCCGCGACGTGGTCTTTAATTTGGTCGTCGAGTCGAGAGCCGGTCGGATCGAAGGTTTTTGCCGCTTGGTCGAGCGCGTTTCGGAACGAGCCGTTCTTTTGTCGTTCCCTTTCGGCAAAGACTAAACTATGTTCAAGCCTTTTATTTAACCGCGCGAGTTCCGAGCCCGGTTTACGCTTGACTTCGTCGTCTTGGAGGTCGTCCGACGCCGAGGTCGCCGTTTTTTCCGTCGATTCGTCTTCGAAATCGATTTCTAGTTCGTTTTCTTCTTTTTCGTTTTTAACGGGCGTCGTCGCCAGACGTTGCGCTTTTAGGACGATTTCGCCGAGCGTCTTTTCGTTTGAATCGTCGGGATCGAACGCCGCCGCCATAAGTGCGGAACCTAGGACGCATAGTCCGTAAGGCGCCGAAAGTCGACTTGCGGCCAGCGCCGCGACGGGACCGTTTGGCGTCAACGCGCATTCTTCCGCGAGCGAAGGAATCGTCGCGTCGAACGCGCCCGTATAACACGCGAAAAAGAGCGCGATCGGCGCGGCGTCGGGCGTTTTCCATTTTGCGACGTCCTCAATTTCAAAGAGTTCGTAAGCGTTCGTCGGGGACGTTTGGAGCGCGTCTAGGCTTTGCACGTTTCCGTGCCCTAGGTAGACGAAGAACAACGCGCCTTCGTTCGCGCGTTCGAGGAACGTTTTTTTAAATTCGGGCGGATAGGGACAAAAGGCGCTTCGGGGCGAACATTGCGTTAGGGACAGCGCAAATTCCGGGGGCAAATAATCGGAGAAGAGCCGCCTTGTCATTTTGTCGACGACGACGTCGACAAGGGACGACAACCCGCTAAACAACGGATTTTTGATCGAACCGTCGGCGTTTGGATCGCTCGTCGTCGCTTGCATATCGAGTCCGTTGGGACCGGCGACGACGTTGATTTTTCGGGTCCAATTTCCGACGGGCGACGCTTCTTCGTAACGAACGACTTTAGCGATATAATTCCGCAGTTCTTCGGGCGTTTTTGCCGGTATGCGTCCGATCGGGGCATCGGGCGTTCCGTCGTCGTCGAAGTCGGCGTAATACGCGTCTGAAGCGAGCGTTTCTTCGCAGCCGAAGACCGTCAGAACGCGCGTCGGCGTTCGCGCGACCGGCGCGACGTCGCGCCAGCCGAATTTTGCGTCGTTCGTCGGGGCGCCGTCTCCGACGAGCAGAATCGCTTCGATCGGTCTTTCTCGCGCGATTTTGAGGATTTTCGCTTTGAGTTCGGGCGGCGAGGCGATCGGCGCCGTTTGTACGCCTTGATCGAAATTTCCGTTTTCGTCAAGCGCGGAGAGCGACAACAGAAAGATTTCTCGCCCTTGACGTTGACGAAATTGTATCCAAGTCCGCAAGGCGTCGTTAAAGACGGGGGGCGCGACGACCAACGTGATCGGCTTTTGCGTTTCGGCGCCTGCCGCGTCGACGTTTACGGCGCATAACGAGGCGCATAACGCAAGGACGAGCCAAGAGACCGCCGTCGATCGTAAGTCGAGAAGGGAACGCGTTTTGTTTTTCATCGCTCGTAACTCCGAAATTTTCGAACGCGCCGAACGTCGCGTTGTTCGCTTATTGGTACATTGGCAAGTAACGATAGGGGGTTTCCAGAATCAAAATCGCCAGGGTCGTGTTGAGGAGTCTTCCCCCGTCGTTCATATATTGGTCGTAAAAGAGCCAACTTCCCCTTTCGCAGGAGAGTCCGGCGACTCCTCCGCGCGACTGCGTTTCCACGAGGAAATCGCGCAATTTTGGGAAACGCTCTTGCCATAATTTGCCGCCGTAATGATGAAGCGCCAACGCGGCGTAGTAGGAGAAATAGAGGTTGTGGACAAGCCGACCGTCGACGACCAGGGGAACGTTTTTCTTTTTTTTCGATCCTTTTTTCGTTTTTTGCCAGTCGGACTCTGCGTCGTCTAGCCATTCCGCGATTTGTTCGGCTCCGGCGTCGAGTCTTTTGAATCCGGGCTCCCATCCTAGATATTCTCGAATCAAGACGCCGACGGCGGTCGTACCCTTCGTTTTGTCGACGTGTTCGTTTGTTTTCGGCTGATAACGATAACTTTTTGCGTCTTTCGCCATAACAGAATCGAGAAAATTACCGGCTTGGTAGGCGACGGACGGACGGACGGAGAGTCCGGCGGATATTCCAGATTTTAACGCCAGCATTTGCCAACCGAGAACGGACGTGTCGCCGTCGACGTTCGGATGAAAATCGAAGTCTCCCGGCGAATAATAACGCCAGCCGCCCTTTGATAGTTGCGAATTTTGAATAAAATCGACGCCCCCTTGCGCCAAGCCTTTCAAATTTGAATCCGAGGTCAGTTCGTAGGCTTCGCAAAAAGTTAGTACGACCAGCGCTTGAATATACGCGGCGCCGTCCTGCGCGAATCCGTCGCGAAAATCAACCCCGTTTTCAGTCGAACGCGCGCGATATTCCAAATAGCGCAGTCCGGCGGCGATCGTTTTTTGGTATTTGCTTTCTTGCGTGTGGACGTAGCCCGCGCCTAGGAACGGCAGAAGCGCGATCGCCGTCGCCGCCGTTCTGTTGGGAAACAACGACTTGCGATACTCGGAACCGCCCGACGTCGATTCGGAATTGGAACACCCGTCGCAGGAGCCCGCGCGATCGTTTGAATCGAGCGCCGTCAAATCGAACGCCCATCCTCCGTCGGGCAACTGGTGCCGCACCAGCCAATCGAGTCCGCGCTCAACCGCGTCTTCGCTCGCGTCGGTAACGTCTCCTTCGCGTCCTTCGACGCCCTTTTTACGTTTGGCTTGGGCTCGTCCGCTCGTCGTTCCTTTGGAGGAATAGAAAGGAATTCCGCCCGAGGCGTCGGACGCGTCGGGGGCGCTTTGCGCGCCGTTAAGCGCTTCGACGGTCGGCGTCGTTTCGGCAAGAACCGACTCAAGCGCTTCGGAACTATCGTTGGAATCGAAGTTTTTAGTCGGATTTGCTTCCAAGGCTTTGTCAAATTCCGACTCTATTTTCATCGCCGCTTCAAGTTCGTTGACGTCTTCTTCGCCGTCGAGAAAACCTACGTCGGCAATTTCCGGCGTGAAACCTGAAAAAATCGAATTACCCAAGAGTCCGACGTCGGAATCGATCGTCAACGCGATCGAGAGTAGAATCAACGCCAGCGCTACGTGAAACAGGAGACTGAACGAGAACGCGGCGTTTTGACGCGAAGTAAAAAAACGCCGCATTTTGGCGAAAAAGGAAACGCGTTCTTGGCGTCGTTCCTTTTTATCGGAGATTTCAGAGGGAAGGGGAAGCCGAACGTCGTCGCGTTCTTTCGTATTCGACCAAAGTCGCTCTTTTTTTCCTGAGTCCTTCATTTTGCCGAATCCGTTTGCTTCCCCCGACGGTTTTACGCTTGCTAAATTACGCTATCCGCGCATCGTCGACGCGCGGCTTTCCGTAACGCTTCTTGAAGGAGTATAAGGAAAATTTGCCGTTTATTCAACGACAATATTTTTCTTATTTCGCCGTTGCGTTTTCAAGTTCAAAGACGAAACTAGTCTTGCCTGCGGGCAATTCGACCCAACAATCTTCCTTCGCGTTCCCTTCGTTAGCGTCGATTTGGCTGTCGCGCGTAAAGAGGAGACGACCTTTGACGCCCGAGGGGACGACGATTTTCCCTTCAAACGTTTTGTCGTTTTTAGCGAGGGAAATATCGATCACGCCGAATTTGGTCGTCGCTGAATAATGCACGTTTTTCAACGAGCCTAGTTGGGGCGCGATGATAAATTCTTCAAAGGCGGGCTTGGTCGGACGCAACCCGACGGCGTATTGCGCGAGGCAAGTCAATCCGCCGCCGCTCCACGCGTGGTTGATCGTTCCGCCTCCGTATCCTTCGGCGCCGATACCCCAGCCTTCCCATAACGTCGTGTAGTCGGGATGATCGACCATTTTAGAGAAACGTTTCTTCAAGCGGAAGAGCGCGTAATCGCCGTATTGCATCGTAAAGAGCGCTTGCAAGACGTACTTTTCCATATAAGGACTGGCGTTTTCTTGTTCTTTGAAGACGTCGAGTAAGAGCGGATATTTTTCCGGTTCGGCAAAGTTCGCAACGATCGCCATTGCGTTGGATCGATCGTCGGTTCGACCTTTGTAGTCGGGACTGCGATATTCCTTGCCCGTCCAAAAGACTTTGTTGAAGTTCGCGTTCAACTTGTCGCGTCGCGGTTGGAATTCTTTCAGACCGTTTTGATCGCCGAGACGATCCGCTAAAAAGATTCCTTCGTCCAACGCCAACGCGTACCAGCAATTCAAGAGCGCGCGCAGGTCGATATTTTCGCCCCAGTCGCCCCAGCTCCAGTCTCCGTTTCGAACTTTGATTACGCCTTCGTCGTCAAATTCCCAAATTAAGAGATAACGTTTGATCGCGGGATAAATATCCTCGCCCGTCGCGAAATCGCCGGAGAAGAAGGAGTATGTTCCTAAGCCGCACGTACTAATCGTCGCTAAAATTTGCGCCGGTAATTCTTTAGACCAGTTGCCGTCGGGAATCGGGGAATACATCGTTCCGTCGGCTCGTTGGAATCGCGCCAATTCGTAGAAGGCTTTTCGCGGTATGGCGTCGGCGTTGCGATCGAGCGCGTAAAACGCCTCGCCCAATTCGTTCACGGCGTCGCCCCACCAGTGCGAACGTTCGCGGTCGGGACAATCGAAATAAGAGTCGCGCATCGTGACGTACAGGGTGCGTTCGGCTTTTTTCCAGAAGCGATTATAGAAATCGTCGTCGCATTGGAAATTGGAAACGAACCGCGCGACGTAGCCGGACTCGCGATATTGCAACGCCAAGACCTTGACGCCCTTCGGAACGGTATAAATCATTTTGTGCCCGTTCATCCAGCCGAGCGATTCGTACTCTTGGACGCCCTCTTTCGTGACGTATTCGCCTCGAACGTTGTATTCGCTACCGCCCATATAGTCGTCGGTGCGCATATCGATCGTCAAACCGGCGGGGGCGTCGACTTTGAGACGCGGCGTCGCGTGGAGATTATAGGGGAGCTTGCAAATATATTGGACGCTTCCGTCTTCGAGCGTTTTTTCTTCAATATCGAGATAATCGCGGACGCCCCAGTCTTTGAAGAGCGGGGAGGGACGCTTGAAGAGATAATTCCACGGCGCAAGAGGCTTTTGCGTCGCGGGATCGTATGCAAGCCCAAGTTCTTTGGCGTTTTTCCACGCGGAATCGTCAAAGTCGACCGCTTTCCAATCGCCGTCGTAATCGTATTGCGCGTTGAATCGCACGTTCCATTCTCCCAAACGTCGATTCGGTTGCGGATCGGCGGTCGTCATTTCGTAGGCGCCGGTCGTCTTTTCGCGCCAGTCGGGGGCTACTTTCGAGACGTCGAAGGCGCAATGCGTTTCTTTTGCGTTGCGCGCGGTAATGTTCGGAGCGGTTATTCCTTCAGGAACGGCGGAATAAACGGAAGTTTTCCACGTGGCGTCGCTCAACAAATAAAG
>JAZUGM010000141.1:0-7321 GCA_045641205.1 Thermoguttaceae bacterium | reverse complement strand
CGGACTCTACCGCGAGCGCCCCCGATCTTGTTGTGGAAAACGCCGTTGAAAACGTCGTCGAAAGCGTTACGGAAGCGTTGCAAGAAACGCCAAGTTCTAATTCAACGCAAGACGTTTCTGAGTTGAAAGACGACGCGCCAGATAAAAACAAGCCGGATAAAAACAAACCGAAAGAAAGCGAATCCGCTACGGCGCTTGTCGCTGAAAACATTGTCGAAGCGTTGCAAGAAGCGCCAACTTCTAGTTTAACGCCGGACGTTCCCGATTCAAAAGACGCGACGCCGAAAAAGAGCGAGCCCGAAAAGGGCGCGCCGGAAGAAAACGCGCGAGTCGTTTCTCAAGAAGAAAAAAAGGAAACGTCCGAAACGCAATTAAAGTCGACCGAAACGGTTCAAAATCCGCCCGTCGAATCTCTTCCTTTGCGAGTCGAGATCGCGGAAGCTCCGGCGAAAGATCCGTCGGGCGGCGCGCAAGTCGCCAAACAACCGAGCGCCTATCAAGTCGTCGCGCGACGTTATCGTCCGCAGACGTTCGACGAGTTAATTGGTCAATCGACAGTCGCGCGCGCTTTGTCGAACGCCATCGAAACGGATCGCGTCGGACACGCCTATCTTTTCACGGGCGCGCGCGGAGTCGGCAAGACGTCTTGCGCGCGAATTTTTGCCAAAGCGCTCAACTGCGTCGAAGGTCCGACGACCAAGCCCTGTTTGAAATGCGACAGTTGTCTTGGAATCGCGACCGGCGACGACGTCGACGTCATCGAAATCGACGGCGCCAGCAACCGCGGAGTCGACGAAATACGCCAACTCCGCCAAAACGCGACGATCGCGCCAAGTCGATCCCTCTATAAAATCTATATTATCGACGAAGTTCATATGTTGACGCGAGAAGCGTTTAACGCGTTGCTTAAGACGCTCGAAGAACCGCCGACTCGCGTGAAGTTTATCTTCTGTACGACGGAGCCGAATAAGATACCGATCACGATCTTGTCGCGGTGTCAACGTTTCGATTTCGGCGGTATTAACGGCGCGTCGATCGCCGAGCGTCTGGCGGTTATCGCCGCGCAAGAAGGCGCGCAAGCCGAAGAGGGCGTCTTCGAAATTCTCGCGCGACGCGCCAACGGTTCGATGCGCGACGCCCAATCCCTGCTCGAACAGCTTCTTTCTTTCGCGCCGACCTATATTACGCAAAACGACGTTCATAATATGCTCGGCTCCGTCGACGACGAGAAAATATTCCAGTTGCTTGACGCGACGATTAAAAGCGACGTCGCGCGAATCTTCAAATTACTGGGCGAATTGGCAAGCGCGGGCGTCGATTTTGGCGTTCTGATCGAACAAACGCTAGGCGTCTTTCGCGATTTAATGGTCGTTTCAAGCGGTTGCGGCGCTAAAGAACTGACCTACGCGCCGGTCGGCAGATTTTCGGAACTACAAGAAATCGCGCAAACTCTCGGCGCGCGCAGGATTCTCGCCTCCTTGCAGATTCTCGATCAGACGTCGCAACGTATGCGTTTCAGCGTTCAGTCGCGAATTCTCGTCGAACTTGCTTTTGCGCGTCTTAGCGCGCTCGACGCGTTTCAGCCGTTGGAAGCGTTGATCGAACAGTTGCGCAAAGGCGCGCTTCAAGTTCCGATCGTCGTCTCTAATACGCTCGCGCCGACGTCCGTTGAATCGGACGATAAAAAAAAAACGGACAAACAATAGCGACGACCTATGAAAAGAACGCGGCGTCAAACGCGCCGTTCAAATCTTTCGAGACGCCTTCAAGCGCGCTCCCTCCCCTTCCCTCGGAATCTCCTCAGGAAGCAAGCGCGAACGACGCCCCTTGGCTCGGTTTCTCGCAAGAACAATTAGGCGCCGTTTGGCGCGACGCGACGAGTCAAGGAGTGATGTTGCCCTATCAGGCGTCCGCGTTTTCGCGTATCGAAGTCGAGTCGCCTAATCGATTTACCGTCGTCTTTCCTAGTTCTAAAGGAGCGCAACGGCAATATTGCGAGGACGAAAAAAGCAAAATAACCGCGAAACTATCCAGAATTCTCGGTTGCGAAGTCGCGTTTCGCTGTCTTATCGACGCAAGAACGAGCGAAACGCCGCCAACGTCGTCGCGTCCTTCAAATTCGAACGCCTACGCTCGTCCCAATTACCCGAATCGTTCTTACGAGAATCGACCAAACGGAATTTCTCGCGCTCCTATCGGACGTCAAATTCCCAATTTAGCGGAAATTGAAAAGAACGAGACGGTTCGTCAGATCAAGGAAACGTTTGACGCGACGCTCTTTGAAGTTAAGAGTCCGCCCGTCGTCAAGGCGCCGAACGCGGAATCCGCAGAGAAATAATTCGAAAAACGACGACGAAAAACAATGAACGCAAGAGACGTATTAGAAATTCCCGAAATCGCCAGTCTTGATTCGCGCGCGTCGCTCGTGAGAATCCCGCCCGAAATCGACGTGCCCTTGACGCCGCGCGTTCGTCGCCTCGTCGATTCTTGCGCTTTTCGTCGTCTTGCAAACGTTTCGCAACTGGGGCTTGTTCGTTTAGTCTATCCGGGCGCGAATCATACCCGTTTTGAACATTCTCTCGGCGTCTATCGTTTGGCTTTGCTTCTGATCAAACGTCTCGCCTATGAAGAAAAATTTGTCGCGATCGTCGACGAGCAAGACGCCAAGACGTTAATCTTAGCGGCGTTGCTTCACGACGTCGGACACTTCCCCTACTGTCACCTCCTTGAAGATTTGAAAATACCCGGCGTCGTTTCGCACGAAGAAGCGGCGGAGGAGTTTTTCAACGACGAATTGGGCGACTTAATCCGCGCCGATTGGGGCGTCGATCCTCAAAACGTCGCCTCTCTTATCGCGAGTCGTCCGCCTATGCGCGTCGAAAACGAATTGAACGAGTCTTTTCAGCGACGTCAAAAAACGTTTCGTCTCCTGTCCAGCATACTCTCCGGTCCGATCGACGTCGACAAAATGGACTACCTTATGCGCGATAGTTGCGCGGCGGGCGTCCCTTACGGAAAAAACTACGATATTGACCGTCTTATCGGAAGCGTCTGTCTCAACGAACAAGGGGACGGAATCGCAATCTCCGCCAAAGGCAAGACGGCGGCGGAATTAATGGTCTTTTCAAGATACGTAATGTTTAGCGAAGTATATTGGCACCATACTTCGCGCGTCGCGACGGTTATGTTTCAACGCTCCGTCGATCGCGTCGGAAGAGAAATCGGATTTGCAAAATTAATCGGCGATTTGCGACGTCTTGCCGAATTTGAAGTCCAGCAATATCTTCTGGACGCGTGCAGTCGTAAGTTGTTTGGCGATTCAACCTCGCCTAAGACGGAACAAGCGCGCGACGACGTCGGCGTCTTGGAAGCGTATAATCTTTTATTGGGGCTCTTTGGTCCCCAACGCAAATTATTCAAACGCGCGCGACAATTCAGCGCGTTGGAAGCGCCCGAGCTTTATCGTCGCATCGCCGGACGTCCTTATCGTGAAGTCGAAGAATTTGCCGCGCTTCTAGCCGATAAATTTGGCGTCGCGCCGAGTAGAATACTTGTCGACGCCCCGCCCGTCGATAAAGAAGTCGAATTTAAAATCGACGTCTATTTTCCCGAAGAAAACGTCTATCGACCGTTGTCGTCGGTTTCGCCCGTCGTTCGCGCGTTGGCGCGCGAGCAATTCGACGACTGCGTAAAACGCGTTCGCATATTTGCCGCGCCGGAAGTCGTCGGAATTTTGAAGGAAAATAAACGGATCGACGAGACGATTCGTCAAACGCTCGACGAATTTGAACGCTTACGGCAAAGAAGCGTATGAACGCGCGAATTCTAAGATTTCAACGACCTCCGACTTGCGAATGTTGAAAATTAGTCTTGAGTTTTTTCAAGAAATCCTCAAGCCGCCCTTGACAAAAAGGGACAAGGTTATCAAATTACATAAGCGGAAGGAAGGATTCTTCCGCAATATGGCAAACGCCCAAAACAATTAGTATTATTTGACGACCGCATTTTCCTCAAATGACAGAAAAGAAAACAGGAACAAGCCCAGCGTTAGTAATAGTCGAATCGCCGGCCAAAGCCAAGACGATCGGCAAGTACCTTGGAAGCGATTACGTCGTCGAGGCGAGCGTCGGACATATTCGCGACCTTCCCAAAGGCGCCAAAGAAATTCCCGAAAAGTACAAAAAGGAGCCTTGGGCGCGTCTGGGAGTCGACGTCGAGAATAATTTTGAGCCCCTCTACGTCGTTTCGGACGACAAGAGCAAACAAATTAAAAAACTAACCGCGTTGCTTAAATCGGCCTCCGCGTTGTATCTCGCAACGGATGAAGACCGCGAAGGAGAAGCGATTAGCTGGCACTTGTTGGAAGTTTTGAAGCCCAAAACTCCCGTCAAACGCTTAGTTTTCCACGAAATCACGCGACCGGCGATTCTTGAAGCGCTCCGTCGTCCTCGCGAAATAGACGAGCGCTTGGTCGACGCGCAAGAAACGCGACGCATTCTTGACCGCCTCTACGGTTACGAGGCGTCGCCGCTCTTATGGTATAAAATACGCAACAATCTTTCCGCAGGTCGCGTTCAAAGCGTCGCCGTTCGTTTGATCGTTGATCGCGAACGAGAGCGCATCGCTTTTAAGACGGCGAACTACTGGGACGTTCTCGGCTCCTTTTCGCCCGTCGATTCTCAGCGCGCGTTTCAGGCGACGTTGGTCTCTTTGGGCGACAAATCGATTCCTGTCGGCAAAGATTTTGATCCTTCGACGGGTAAATTGTCTAAGCCGGAGAAATTCGTCTTGCTCGACGAGCCTCAAACGACGGCGCTGGTCGATCGTTTAAACGCCGTCGACGCGGTTTTAGTCGATTCGGTCGAAGAAAAACAGTATGTCACGCGTCCTTACGCCCCCTTCACGACTAGCGCGCTCCAGCAAGAAGCGAACCGCAAGTTGAATTTTACCGCAAAGCGAACGATGAGCGTCGCGCAAAGTCTGTACGAAAACGGTCGTATTACTTATATGCGCACAGACTCGACGAATCTTTCGCAAGAGGCGATCAACGCGGCAAGACAACTGATTAGCCGCCATTACGGCGCCGAATATTTGCCGCCCGCGCCCCGTTTGTATCAGACGAAAGTTAAAAACGCGCAAGAAGCGCACGAAGCGATTCGACCGGCGGGCAGTTCCTTCCCATTGCCCGAGGAATTGCGCGACGTCCTTTCCGCAGACGAATACAAATTATACGATTTGATTTGGAAGCGAACCGTCGCAAGTCAAATGACCGACTCAAGGGGAAAACGTAAGACGATCGTCGTCTCGATCGACGACGCCCGTTTCCACGTGAGCGGCAAAACGATAGATTTTCCGGGCTATTTGCGCGCCTACGTCGAAGGCAAGGACGACCCGAACGCCGAACTTGCCGACCAAGAAACGATTCTTCCCGACGTCAAACAAGGCGATCCGCTAACTCGAGTTTCCTTGAAGCCGCAAGAGCATTTCACCTCGCCGCCGCAAAGGTATTCGGAAGCGGCCTTGACGAGAACCCTTGAAGAAAAGGGCATCGGGCGCCCTAGCACGTACGCCTCGATTATTGAAGTCGTTTTGAACAGACGTTACGTCTTTAAGAAAGGCTCCGCGCTTGTGCCGACGTGGACGGCTTTTGCCGTATGCAAGTTGCTTGAAACGCATTTCCCCGTTTTGGTCGACTACGGCTTCACCGCCGATATGGAAAACGAACTCGACGCGATAAGTCGAGGAGAAAGCGATCGTTTGAGCTATTTGCGTTCCTTCTATTTCGGCTTTTCGCCAAAAGAAGACGGCTCGGCAAGCGAAGAAAGGTTCCATTTTCCGGAGTCCTTCGCGCCCGGCTTGAAGACGTTGATTAAAAACAAGACGGGCGAAATCGACGCGCGCGATATGAGCAAGTTCCTAATCGGCGTCCCCAAAGACGAAAGAGGAATCGAAGGCGAGCCTATTTATTTGCGCGTCGGACGATACGGTTCTTTCCTCGAACAGGGCGAAAATCAAGCCTACGTCGGAGACGAAACGCCTCCGGACGAACTGACGGTTGAAAAAGCGCTCGAAATTTTGAACGATTCGAAACGCGCCGAAGCGCCGCTAGGTTGTTGTCCCGAGACGGGCAAGCCGGTTTACCTGAAGCATGGTCGTTTCGGTTGGTACGTCCAACGAGGCGACGCTGGCGAAGGAGGAGAAAAGCCGCAAAACGCGTCTTTGTTGCGCGGTATGCAAGCGGGCGACGTCAGTCTTGAAGTCGCGCTGGCGCTCTTGAGTCTGCCGAAAACGCTGGGAACCGACGGCGAAGGCGGCGCGCCCGTCGTCGTCAGCAACGGACGCTTTGGTCCTTACGTTAAGCGCGGAGAAGAAACGCGTTCGCTCCCTTCCGATCTTTCGCCCCTCGAAATTACGTTGGAACAGGCGTTGGAACTGCTCAATAAGCCGAAATACCCGGCGCGCGGCTCCGTAAAGAAAGCGGAACCGTTGCGCGTTTTCGACAAATCGCCCGTTACGGGCGCGGAAGTCAAACTTCTTTCCGGACGTTACGGTCCCTACGTTACCGACGGCGAAACGAACGCGTCTTTGCCTAAGGACGCGTCGATCGAAGAATTGACGTTCGAACGCGCGCTGGCGTTGCTTGAAGCGCGAGCCGCGCGCGGAGGTTCGACTCGTAAAAAATCGGTGAAAAGGACGACGAAGAAAGCGACGAAAAAAACGACCGCAAAGAAGACGGTTAAAAAGTCGGAAACAAAAAAGAAAACCGCGAAGAAAACCGTAAAAAAGGTCGCCGAAAAGACGTCGGAGGAAGCGCCAACCGTCAAAAAGAAGAGCGCGAAAAAAGCCGTTAAGAAAACGACAAAAAAATCAAGCGCCCCTTCGCTGGAACCGCCCTTTTGACGCAAATAATTTCGCCGAGTAATTCGCCAAGGCGAATTCGCTGATCGAAGGACGATTCCTTGTCGCGGTCGTCCTCGAGCTTTTGACTTTTCAACGCGACAAGTAGGATTTATCGATGTTTATTGCGATCGAAGGTTGCGACGGATCCGGCAAAGGGGTTCAAATCGAAAAATTGAAATCGTGGTTCAAAAACGAAGGAAAACCCGTCGAATTTTTTCACGATCCCGGCTGTACGAAATTGGGCGAGTCTATTCGCGCCCTGTTGCTTGAGCGTTCCGACGTCGCCTTAGCGCAACGCGCCGAGACGGCGTTGTTTATGGCGTCTCGTTCGCAACTTGTCGTCGAAAAAATTTTGCCGGCGTTAAGAAAAAATAAAACGGTTATTGTGGATCGTTACTTGCTGTCCACGGTCGTTTATCAA
>JAZUGM010000140.1:0-18577 GCA_045641205.1 Thermoguttaceae bacterium | reverse complement strand
CCCAATCTTTCCAAAAAACGACGCGTTCGATTTGCGGGTATTCGGGCGAATTGCGCAAGATTTTGCAGACGAGTTCTTCGAAAAGGTCGCCTTGTTCTTTCGGCGTCGTTGCGATTTGGCGGAAATTGGCAAGTAAGTCGGCGATTTGCATCTTTTGGTTCCTTTATGTCAGGTTATGTTATTGTAAACGAACATAGGGGAAAACCCAACTCGTTTTTTGGAAAATCAACGCCAACCGCCGCATTAAATGCGTCGCCTTACCGCGCGCGTTTTCTGTGAACGCTTACAAAAAAAGGCGAAATTATGGAAAGTTCGCGGTAAGCCGCCGCATTATATGCGGCGGTTGACTTACCGGGCGCGCTTTCCGTAAACGCTCACAAAAAAACGCCGGTCGTCTTGCCATTCGCCCCTCTTTTGGTTATACTCTAGCGACGCGCGCGGGTCGACGCTACGATTCCGCGCCGCGAAAATTCGAAGCGCGTTTGACGGAAAGGAACGTAAAGTCGATGCGAACGATCGCAATTATGAATCAAAAAGGCGGGGTCGGTAAGACGACGACTTCGGTGAACTTGAGCGCCGCGTTGGCCGCGTCGGGAAAAAAGGTTTTGTTGATAGACCTTGACCCGCAGGCGCACGCGTCGCTACATCTCGGACTGACCTTTGAAAAGGAATTTCCGTCGGTCTACGACGTGCTAGTCGGCGACGATTCGATCGGCGCCGTGCGGCGACAAGTTTCGGATAATTTGTGGCTTGTGCCCGCGCACTTAGATTTGGCGGCCGCAGACTTCGAGTTGGCGAGCGTCCTTGGTCGCGAGATGATTTTACGCGACAAGATTAACGCGGACGATATGAAGTTCGATTATATTGTGATCGACTGTCCGCCTTCCCTTGGCGTTTTGACGTTAAACGCGCTCGTCGCCGCCGAAGAAGTAATTATTCCTCTTCAGCCGCACTTCCTCGCGTTGCACGGACTCAGTAAGCTATTGAAAACGATCGAACTTGTTTCGTCGCGTCTGAACGCGAAATTGCGCGTTTCCGGAGTCGTCCTGTGTATGTTTGAGGCGCGTACGACGTTGGCGAACGACGTGAAAAAAGACGTCGTCGATTTCTTTACGCAAGAAGGTCATCCTGCGGCTTGGCGCAACGTCAAAGTCTTCGACACGGATATTCGCCGCAACATTCGTTTGGCGGAAGCGCCTTCCTTCGGCAAATCGATTTTTGATTACGACGCGAAATCGAACGGCGCCGAAGATTATTTGAAGTTGACCGAAGAAGTTTTGAATATGTAATCGGCTTGACGCCAAAGGAGAAACAAAGTGCCGGACGTAATTAAAAAGCCTTCCGTCGATATTTTGGATTTGTTCGACAATCCCTACCCGAATCGCGATTATCTGATCACGCATATTTGCCCGGAGTTCACGTCGCTTTGTCCCAAAACGGGTCAGCCCGACTACGGAACGTTGACTTTCGAATATATCGCCGACAAGAAATGCGTCGAACTTAAGAGTTTGAAGTTCTATTTGCAGGCGTATCGTAACGAGGGAATCTTCTACGAAAGCGTTACGAATAAGATTCTCGACGATATGGTCGCCGCGTTAAATCCACGTTATATGAAGTTGACGGCGGAATTCACGCCGCGCGGAGGGATTCATTCGACGATTACCGTCGAACACGTTTCACCCGAATGGTCGCCTTGCGGACGCGGCGGTTGTTGTTCAAACAAGTAGTTTTACCTTGACTAACACAAATTAGGCAAGATATATAAAACGCGCAAACGTTTTTTGAAACGCTTGGTAAAACGATTCAAAAAAGCGTCGCGCGTTTCTTTTCGCTCTTGCGACGAAACGCGCTATCGTTATAATATGCGGGGATTGCGTCGCGTCGACTTGCTTGAAGGGTTCGAGCGTCGACGCGCGCCAAAACGAACGCGCGTTTGACGCAAATTCGGTCGCGCGCCCGTTATCAAAAGAATCGAGCTAACAATGAGCATTGAAATTTCGAAGATTGTTCAGGGAGTCGAGCCTTCGGCGACTTTGGCTATGTCCGCTAAAGCGAAGGAACTCAAAGCGCAAGGCGAAACGGTCTATAATTTGAGCGTCGGGGAGCCCGATTTCAACACGCCGAAACACATTTGCGACGCCGCCGTCGAAGCGATGAACGCCGGACTCACGCGTTATACGGTCGCCAGCGGTATTCCCGAGTTAAAAGCCGCCGTTTGCGACGACTACCGCGCTCGTTTCGGACTCGATTATAAGCCGACGCAGTGCGTCGTTTCCAACGGCGCCAAGCACGCGTTGCACAACGCTTTCTTCGCGACGCTCAATCCGGGCGACGAGGCGATTTTGCCCGCTCCGTGCTGGGTTAGCTATACGGAGCTAATTAAATTGACGGGCGCGACTCCGAAAATTATCGCGACGCGCGAAGAAGACGGTTTCAAGTTGACGCCCGAGGCGTTTCGCGCGGCGATCACGCCTAAAACGCGTATGCTTCTTCTGTGCAATCCGTCTAATCCGACGGGTTCGTGCTATACGCGCGCGGAATTAGAAGCGTTGGCGGATATTGCGATCGAAAAGAATCTCTTTGTCGTAGCCGACGAAATTTACGAACGTCTCGTATACGACGGCGTTCCGTTTTCTAGTTTTCCGACCTTGCGCGAAGGCTTGCAAGACCGAACGATCGTTATCAACGGCGTGAGTAAAACTTACGCGATGACGGGCTGGCGTATCGGCTGGATGTTGGCGCCAGAAAACGTCGCGAAGAAAGTTTCCAGCTTGCAAAGTCAAGAGACGTCGAATCCGTGCAGTATTAGTCAATACGCGGCGTTGGCGGCGCTCAAGGGCGACCAAACGTGCGTCGCGACGATGAAAGCGGAATTCGAAAAACGACGCGATTACGTCGCAAGCCGAATCGCCGCGATTCCGGGTATGACCGCGCCTAAGACGGGCGGCGCCTTCTACGCGTTCTTCAATATTAAAAACTTCCTTGGACGCAAATATAACGGCGTTCAAGTCAATACGGATAAAGAATGGTGTTTGGAACTTCTCCAGCAAAAGAAAGTCGCGACCGTAATGGGCAGCGCGTTCAGCGCCGAAGGATACGCGCGCGCCTCCTTTGCCGCAAGTATGGAGACGTTGAAAACCGCGTTTGATCGTATTGCCGAATTTGTTTCGTAAACGAAGTTTCTTATTCGAGCCTTATAATCTACAAACAGTTCCGTTTGTTTGAATCAGGACTTTTGCAATAGCAAGGTCGAATTCTATTAGCCGCGTTTTTTGTGAAACGCGGTTTTTTTATTGCGTTCTAACCTTCTCGTTCTCCTTCGTCCTTTGAATACGCCTTAGCCGCGTTCCTTAAAAAAGGTCGACTTCAACAATGAAAAAATCGGGTAATCATTCGCGCAATATTCCGATCAAGTTTCGCGTTGGAATCGCGCCGTTTTTCTTTGAACGCTTGCAAAAAAACGATAAAAAGAGATTGCAAACGCTTGTAAAGAACGTTTTGAAGGGATACAATGAAAGAGGTTTGAAGCAACGACTCTAAGCAAGTCGACGTTTCTCTTAGTTTCAAAAAACTAAGCAATATGCAAACAATCCTTTCAAAAGAACGAAATCTTATGAAACTTGCCAAATTATTCTCTTTCGTCGTCCTTGCGGCGTTTCTTTCCCTGACGTCCGTCGTCGACGCGCAAGACGCCGCTCAAACGTCTTTGCCGAAATTCAAGCCGAACTCCGTTTCGATTTGGCTGAGTCCGTCGAATCAAATTCATAATATCGGATTCGGCGAGTATCGTAGCGAAAAGGAACGTATGAACCAAGTTGCCGACGTCGTGGAGCCGATTCTGAAAAAACAAGGAGTCGTCGTTTATCGTAACGATCCAGAAGAGTCGATTCGCGACTACACGCGACGCGCCAACGAATTAAACGTCGACCTCTATTTTGCGATCCATTCGAACGCCGCCAATAAAAAAGCGCGCGGCACGGAAGCGTTTTGTCATCGATTCGGAGGCGAAGGCGAACGTTTCGCCAAACGAATCAACGACGCCTTAATGACGATTTACGACGGTCCTAATCGCGGCGTCAAAGAATCGTACAAGATGTACGGCGGCAAGCCGATGTGGGAAACGAGCGACTCGAATATGCCCGCCAGCTTGGTCGAAATCGCCTTCCACGACGAAGAGCGCGACTCCAAATGGATTCTCGAAAACATCGAGCCGATCGGAAAAGTTCTTGCGGGCGCGGTCTTGGAACATCTCGCCGCCGAGCATCCCGAAGCCGTTGAAAAATAGTTTTTATCGCTCGTTGCGTTCCCTTCAATCAAACGACAATTTCAAAATGAAAACAGCATATTTAACCGCCGGCGTCCCTAACGTCAATATGACGCTATACTGGAAAATGCGGTTCCTAGTAGGCGATCCCGCCGCCGTTCTTGAATTTGACGAAGCGCTAACCTTTCCCGAAGCAAAACCGAGCGAGAACCCCGATTCCGGCGCGACGTCCGATAAAACGCGTTTACTAATTTTGCGCGACATTGAAAACGAACGCGCGCGCGCAGCCGCCAAAGCCGACTTTGTCGCGTGCCCGGCGGATTTCGCGCCCGCGTCGGGTCTTTCGGGCGATCGCGAAGTCGCGACGGCGCAGAGTGTCGCGGAGGCGTTCCGACGCGCGGGCGCGACGCGCGTAATTTCCGACCGTTCTTTGCCGTTAATTTACGTCGACGCGTTGCGTAAAATCGGAATCGAAGTCGAATGCGAAATCGAACGCGGAGTCGTCGAACGACGCTCGAAGGACGCGTCGGAACTCGCACTGATTCACGAGGCGCAACTTGCGACGGAAGAGGCGATTCGTCGCGCGTGCCTGCGCGTTTCGACCGCGACCGCCGACGCGCAAGGTCGACTTATTGCGACGGACGGCGAAGAGCTGACGTCGGAAAATTTACGCGCGTTTATCGATCGCACGCTTCTCGACGCGGGCTACGCGAACGTTCCGTCGATCGTGGCGGGTAAAAAAGACGGAGGCGACTGTCACGCCTACGGCTTCGGTCCGCTCTATACGGGCGAGCCGATTATTATCGACGTCTTTCCAATGAACAAGTCGACGTACTATAACGGCGACTGCACGCGTACGGTAATTCACGGCGAGATCAAGCCGATTTACGCGAAAATGTTAGAAGCGATTCGCGCGGCAAAGGCGGCGGCGACCGCGACGATTCGCGCGGGCGTCGACGGAGAAACCGTTCATCGCGCGACGATCAAAGCGCTTGAAGAACGCGGATTCGGTTACGCCGCGCCGGGGTCGGTCGAAGCGGAAACGCAAATTCGACTCACGCACGGCACGGGGCACGGACTCGGGCTCTCGATTCACGAGCCGCCTTTGCTCGATTTCAAAGGTCCCGAACTTGTCGTCGGGGACGTCGTTTCCGTCGAGCCGGGCTTATATAGCAAAGAATTCGGCGGTATTCGCGTTGAAGATATTGTCGCCGTTACGGAAGACGGTTGCGTCAATTTGGGCTCTCCGTTGCCCGAAACGCTGGAATGGAAATAACCGTTGAGAACCAAAGCCGTCCGCGCGCGGCGGACGGTTTTAGCTCGTTTCAATTCCAATTTTCTTCAGCTTCGTCAATTTTCTTTCGCAACGTCTCTTCCAAGACGGCAAAGGCGGGAATAAAGGAGTCGCGGATCGCAAGAATCGCGTCGTTAATCGCTTGTTCGTCGTAAATAAGGGTCGATCCGTTTCTTTTTTTCAACATTTCAAGCCAGACGTCGGCGTCGTTTGCAAATCCAAGTTTGTAGCCGACTTTTAAAACGTCGCGCGGCGATCACGTCGCAAATTCTTCTACGCCGTAGAGTCGTAAAACAGCCTGCAACGCCTTCCAAGCGAGTTCAAAAGTCAAATTAAATTGTCCGATCACGCCCGTGCGATAAATTTCGTTTTCACGCGCCAAACTAAAATCGGCGTTTTTTAGGACGTTCAAGCAGTTGACAAAATTATCGAACTTCTTCATAAATCGTTACGCCGTCTCGTTCAATTTCCTTTTTTAGTTCGTCGGAAGCGCTTGACGAAAGATTAACGACGTCGAAACTCAGCAGAGAATCGATTCGTTCCTGAACGTCCCAGTAAAACGCGCCGAAATCGCCGCCGATAACGGCAATATCGACGTCGCTTCGTTCTCCGTTCGTCCCTCGAGCGTGCGAGCCGAACAAAACGACTTTGGCGATTTGGCGTTTTCGCGCAAAGGTTCGAATTTCCTCGACAATTTTGTTCGGCAAGTTAGCGATCATAATTCCGCGCTTTCTTAAATCTTCGAAAAAACGGAACGCGTCGAGATTCGCATAACAAAACGCGCGAGAATCAAACGAATTGTTCTCGCGCGTTCTATTTAGAAGAAAAAGACCTGCGTTTATTTGGCTTTCTCGGCGTTTTCTTCTATTTTTTCGACCGATTTAAGCGCTCTTACGAGCGTTTTCTTCGTCGATTCGATTCTTACGTCGGCAATACGCGCCCAATCGCCGTTCGGATTTTCTCCGGCGTCGGCGATAAGAAGCAAGTTGAGTTCTTTTCCGGCGTATTCGGTCAAATCGGCTTCAAGAGGCGCCCAAGTATGCTCCTTCACGATCGTTTCGGCAAGCGTCTTTTCGGTCTCGGGGATCAAAGCGCCCGATTCGTCAAATTCGACGACGGCAATTTGGAACTTAATTCCGTCCCCGACGTCGCTTCCGTCCCGTTTTCCGACGCTTAAACGAATCGTCGAAGGCTCGTCGGGCGCTTTGAATTCGCAACGAAGCATCGTGCGCCCAATTCCGCCCGCATAAGGAGGATGAACGCACCAGCAAGCCTTGGAAACGTCGCCGCACGATTCGGCAAGGCTATAGTTTTTCGTCGCGTTGGTTCCTTCAAAATTAGTCGTCGCTTCGCGTCCGCGCACTTGAACGTAAGGCGCGACTCGCGCCGCCGATTCTTCGCCGTCGAACTTATACTGTTCAAACGGAACGAACGCCGAAGCCGTTTCGAATTTTAGTTCGTAACGTTCAGAACCTTTCGCGCCGCCCGAAACGTATTCCAAGGAAACGTTTGCAACTTCTTCGCCCTCTTGCGTCGGGGGCGTCAACGCGTCGCCGGAACCGAAAGCGCCCTCTCCGCGCAACTCGCCGTTAAATTCAAATTTTTGCGCTTCAAATTCGATCTTTCCGCAGACTTGAAGACTCGGCAATCGCGAAGAAACGACGCGTTTCAATTCGTTCGCTCCTCGCGCGCCCTCGTATTCAAAGGCGACGTCGGCAAAGGGAACGACCTCGAAATCGACGAAACAACCCGACGTGGGCTCCGCCCAAATATGCCCCATAGGCGCGTCTTGCGGAACGCTCCAGTCGACGGTCTGCGTTCCGTTCGTCGTTTGAACCGTCTCGCAACGCGCGACGCGATAACGCGGAGAATTCCAGCTTTCGGAGGCTTCCCCCTCTTTTTTCGGCATTACGGTCAGCATATACGAAAAGGCGTTTTCGACGGGCTCGACGTAAACAAAGCCGCGCGAACGGCGTACTTTGGCGGCGCCAAGTTCGTTCATATCGTAATCGAGCGCGACGGCGGCGACCGTTTCGTTTTCGTCGGCAATTTTGAATCCAAGTTCGGCGCCGTCGGTCGGAATAATTTCAAATTGTCCGTTTTCTAAGATTCGACAAACGCCGGAACCGGCGCCACAAGCGCGCGCGCGAATCGTCCATTCTCCTCGACCGTCGATATAGATATATTCGGGCGACTCGCAATAGTCGAAACGCTTGCCCGAGTCGGAAAGGAAGGATTCGACCAAAACTTTGCCGTCCGCCGTCCACGCCGTATAGCCGTTCGGAGGCAACTTAATCGCGCGACCGTCGACTTTGACGTCAAGCGTTTCGTCGTTCGACCCGTTCGAGACGACGACGGTTCCGTCGGAATATCGCACGCAAACTTGCGAACGTTTCACAGCGTCGGCAATTAATGCGGCGCTCGTATCGAGTTCTTCGCCCTTTTCGTTGAAATATCGAATCGACGCGACGGACGCTTGAGTATAATACGAGGCGATTTGTTGAATCATAAAGTAACAACGCGCGGAATTCGCCCAACCGTACTCGCGAGCAAGGAACCCGGAATGTCCAAAGGCGATCGTCGCCGCGTTGAAACGGTCGACCAAAGCAAGTCGCTCTTCCGGCGTCTTCGGCGAATAACCGGGCGCGAACATCTGAAGATTGCCCATGCCGAAGTCGACTTCTTGCTCGTGAATCTTCAACAAATCAAAATCGAGCAACCATTGATTCTTGAACATATTATACGGCTGGTCTTGCGCGTAATTACCGTCGGTCAAACCGGCGTAGAAACAATGGTGCGGACCTTCGGAATAGGTCGGTCCTTTCCAGTTTTTCTTTTGCAGAAGGAAAATTTCCCCGTAAGGATAAAAGACGCTCATAAACGTCCCGGCGCCCGGTACTCGCGCGTCATAGTCGGTTCGCGTCCACGCGGGCACGGAAGAGTGGACGTCGCAATAAGCGCAACTGAATTGGAATTTTTCCTGATTGATCGGCGTAAGTTTCTCGCAATATTCGACCGCGCGCGTCGGTTTAGGCGCGTAACAACGCATCCACGCGTGCTGAAGAGAACCGTCGGAAAATCGATTGATCATATCGGGCGTCCAGTACTCGTTGACGGGCGCAAAGTCGGTGAAATTATTGTAAGGACCGTAAACGAATCCAAGTTCGTCCTGCATAAAGCGCGAATAATCGATCCATCCGGCGTCCCCGCCTTTTCCCGGCGCGGGTTTGGTTCGATAGGTGAAACTCTCGCCTCCGTCGCGCCAACAAGTCTCGTGGTCGGTAACAATCATACGACGCGCGCCTCGTCTCCAGACGTCGCGCCAAAGTTTTTTATCGACGTCGCGATTCGTCGCGCCGTAAGCGTGCCAAACGCCCTTGCCCGCGACGGCGCGATAAGGCGATTTCGGATTAGGAATCGACGGCAACGTTTCGTCGAAGTCGGACGAAACGGTCATAATAAAACGTTCGTAAACGTCGTTGCGCTTGCCGTCCGTCTTCGTTCGATACTCGGCGGCGCCATTAAGAACCGCGAAATCGAAGACTTGTTTCTCCGTCTTGAATTCGCCCGGCTTGCCGACTCTGACGTCCTTCTCATATTTTCCGACGTCGTAAGAGCCGCGCAAATACGAAGCGCTACTACGATACCAGTCGACGTGCGCCGACGCAAACAGGGAGACGTCCGATTTAAGCGGCTTGAAAACCGCGACGCCCGGTCGCTTGCCGTAATCGTAAAGGTAATAGGGAATCGTAAAGACGCGCGGCTTAACGACGTCTTCCATTCGTCCAAATTCGACGGCAGGAACGGCGCCGCCCTTGGCGATCGTATCGACGATCAGGCTCTTGCCCTTCATTTGCAAACGATACTCGACTTCGGCGCTCGCCGTCTTCGAACGAAGATTCCAACGCGCGACGACGCCCTTTTCCTGCTGCTTCAATTCAATTAAATCGGCTTGTTCGACCGTTTCCGATTCGCCGTTCTCGTTGATTAACGCAACGACGCCGCCGCCCGCGTTCGTGTGGAACGGCGCGCTAGAATCCCAACGCGCCGTAATATCCGAAAAATTGCCTTTGCTAGGCTTATAGTCGTAAACGAGCGTTCCGTCGGAACCTTCGTAGACAAAATCGCAAGCGTTCCCGTAGAAATGCATCGCCGGTTTGCGTAGATTTTTAGAAGAATCGGGCAGAATCGTGTCTTCGGTCGTCGGGAACGGAAGTCGTCCCTCGCCCGAATTAACGCCTAACGACTGACCTTCAAACAAATCGATTCCCGGCTTGGCGCGCAATTTGATATCCAAAGGCGCGCGTTCTTCTTTGAAAACGCAAAACGAATCGAAATAGAGCGTTCTATCTTCCTCGTTCGATCCGTCCGAAACGCGAAAACCGACGAAAGTCGAGCCTTCGCCAAGCCGCTTTTGATTTTCGGGCGCGATTAATTGATAACATAGGAACCATTCTTGCCAGTTGACCGTCGCAAGATGAAGCGCGACTTCCTGTCCGTCGCCGGAACGAAAGATCGCGGCGACGTTGACGCGCGGAGTTTTCGGGTCGGTCGTCCAGCCCCAATTATTGCCGACGATCCAACACGAAAAAGCGTCGGAGTCGGAAGGAATCGCGATCGGCTCCGGCGCAAGTATGTCGACGGACGGCGCGTCCGCCTTGGGATCGTCGATACGATACGTCAATTTTCCGACGTATTTGCCGTACATTTGTTCTTCTCGACTCTTTTCAAAAGTCGCGACGGCGTTGTTCGTTTCGACTTTCCAGCCTTCCAGATTTTCAAAATCGACCAACGCCGGACGTACCTCTTCCGTTCGTCCCGCCCAGTCCATTTCGTAAGGACGCGTTCCAACTTTTTCCGAATCGTCGGCTTGCGCGTCCTCTTGCGTCAAGACCAAAGGCGAGGCGGACGCGGAGTCCGGGCGCGGAATAGTCGCGTAGATCGCGATTATCGCAAGTAAGAGTAAAATTGACGAAAAAACGTTGTCGGCTAAATGTTTCATCAAGGCGTTCCTTCCGTTGCGAACAACTTCAAATAGATCGACGTCGGAACCGTCGACCATAATAAATATAACGAGATTATAGAATATCACGGTTTAAACTGCAATTCTCGTTATTCAAAAAAACAAGAAAGAACGCAAAAACTTGTCAAATTTGTCAACTTGACGCCTTTTCAAGTCGCATTGAGTCAACAAAGTTGACAAATCGCGCGCCCGAGTCGACAAATTTTTCAACGCGCCTCTTTTAGAAAGGACGCGCGACTTTTCGTGAACGATTCGTTTTTTATTCTATGCGTAAAACGCGATAATCCTGCGCTTCGACCGCGTCCTTTAACGCCGCGTCGACGTTTGCGGGCGCTTGGTCTGTTAATTCGACGATCGCCGTTCCTTTCGTATGATCAACCAACGCGCTCAAAACAAAGGGCGACGCTTCCAGCGTCTTCTTAACGCGCGCCTCGCAGTGTCCGCACATCATCCCTTCGATAAACAACGTTTTTTTCATTGTTCGTCCCTTTCTCGATTCGACGCCCTTTTGATCCAGACGTACAAACTTTAGTCGTAAAGCGTTCGACAAAACGCAGAAACTCGACAAACTCATCGCCAGCGCGGCAAAGGTCGGACTGAGCGTCCACCCGAAAAACGGCTCCCACAAACCGGCGGCAAGCGTAATTCCGGCGACGTTGTAAACAAACGCCCAAAACAAATTCTCGCGAATATTGCGCAACGTCGCGCGACTCAGCCGAATCGCCGTCGTTACGTCGCGCAAATCGTCGTTCATTAACACGAGGTCCGCCGCGTCGATCGCGACGTCGGTTCCCGCGCCGACCGCTATTCCAAGATCGGCGCGCGTCAAAGCGGGCGTGTCGTTTATTCCGTCCCCGACAAACGCGACGATTCCTTCCGCGCGTAATTCGACGACTTTTTGTTCCTTGCCCTCAGGGTCGACGTCGGCTAATATTTCGTCGATTCCGACGCGCGCCCCGATAGATTTTGCGACGCGCCAAGCGTCCCCGGTAATCATAGCGACGCGCAAACCTAAACGACGCAAATCGTCGACCGCCGTCGACGCTTCCTCTTTAGGAACGTCGAGCGTCGCCAACGCGCCAAGAACGCGATCCGCGCACGCCAAGAAAAGAACGGTCTTTCCTTCCGTTTCCCGCTGAATCGTCCAACTTTTGAACGCATCGGAAAGCGCGCAAGTTTTTTCGATTAACGAACCCTTCCCGACTACAGCCGATTCGCCGGCGATCGACGCGCGCGCGCCGGCGCCCGGCAACGTTTGGAAATTATCGACGTTGCGAACGGAAACGCCTCTATTTTGCGCGTAAGCGACGACGGCGCGCGCCAAGGGATGCTCGCTCTTTGCTTCAAGCGCCAACGCGATTTCCAGAAGTTCGTCTTCCTTGACGTCCGGCGCGGTTAAAACGTCGACGACGCGCGGTCGTCCCGTCGTAACGACGCCGGTTTTATCCAAGGCGACGATCGACGCTTTTCCGGCGTTTTCTAGCGCTTCCGCAGTCTTGAAAAGGATTCCTCGACGCGCTCCGACGCCCATTCCGACCATAATCGCAGCGGGCGTCGCCAATCCGAGCGCGCACGGACAGCTCACTACCAAAACGGCGACGGCGCGAACAAGCGCGAACCCGACGGATCGTCCGGCGCCAATCCAACAGAGCGCGGTAATCAGCGCGATCGCCAACGTCGTCGGTACAAAAACGGCGGCAATTTTATCGGCAAGTCGTGCGACGGGCGCTTTGCTTGACGCGGCGACGCTTGTCAGACGAATAATCTGCGCCAACGCCGTGTCGTCTCCTACGCGCGTCGCCTCGCAACGCAAAAATCCAGACGCGTTCGTCGTTCCCGCCTTCACGACGTCGCCCGATTTTTTGTCGACGGGCGCGCTTTCGCCCGTCAACGCCGATTCGTCGACGGCGCCGACGCCCTCGACGACGCGTCCGTCGACGGGAACGCGTTCGCCCGCGCGCAAAACAAAGACGTCCCCAACGCGAACGTCTTTGATCGGAACTTTCGTTTCAACGCCTTCGCGTTTCGAGCGTCGCAAGTTGCGGAATCAACTTCGCCAACGCGCGCAAAGCGTCGGTCGTCTTGCCCTTCGCGCGCGCTTCCAAGATTTTGCCGACGCTGATAAAAACGAGAATCGCCGCCGACGATTCGAAATAATATCCGCGTCCTAATTCGTAAGCGCGCGCGGAATCGTTCGACGCCAACGCGTCAAGAACGGCAAAAAGAACGCCGACGCTATATAAAAAAGACGCGCTAGAGCCCAACGCGACGAGCGCGTCCATATTTGGCGCGAGTCGCCGTAAGCTCTTCAAACCGTCGACGAAAAATCGACGATTAAGCAAAATAACGACGGAACTCAAAAGGAGCTGAATCAGTCCCAAACTTGCGGGATTGTTCAATCTTCCCCAAAAGGGCGCGTCAAACATACTGACGCCCGTGGAAACATAGAAAAGGACGCCCAACGCGCACGCGGAAAACGTTAAATTGAAAACGCCTCGAGTCGACTTGTCGCGTTCTTCCGTCCGTTCAAGCGTCGCGCTTTTTTCAGAATCGGCGTCGTAGCCGTCGTAACCCGCCGCGCGCAACGTGTCTACAAGAGCTTTGATCGACGCGTCGCCGATGATCGTCGCGGAATTCGTCAGGAGATTGACGCGAACGCTCTCGACGTTGGGAACGGCTCTAAGCGCGCGTTCAACGCGCGCGGAACACGCCGCGCAAGTTATGCCGACGACGCGTAAACGACTCATAACGACCTCTTTTGAGAAAACGCCAAAATCAAACGAATCCAAAAAACGAAACGCCGCGCGTCGACTAGACGAACGGCGTTTATTCGCAACGCGGAAAAACGAAACGCGGAAAAACGAGAAGATTACAAACTCGACAAATCGACGTCAAACGTCGCGTTGCGAATATGTTTGCTTCGAGGATCAAAGACGCGAATTTCAATTTGCAAGCTATTCAGACGCGTGTTGTATGGCGGCGGATAGTCTTTTAGTTGCGAAGCGGAAATAAAACCTTCCGAATCGACGTCGGTCAGCGTCGCGCCAGGATCGGCTATTTGGTCTTCCGTCTTCGATTCTCCACTCGCATTACAATAGTCCGTATACAAATAGAGACCACGCTGGTATTGTTCCGTCCAAGTATCGTATACGCACGGAAGCCAAAGATATTTATTCTCGCCTTGCGTGTTAGGATTCTTTAAACTAGGAGACCTCCCGTAATATCCGTAGGAACGTAAATCGTTAGGATCGTCTACCGTCGACTCGCCGGATTGAACGCCCGATCCCAAATCGACGTATGCGCAAACCTTTGGATCCCATGCCTTCACATTAAAACTGATCACGTTCGTCAGGATAACATCCTGATTAAACAACAAATTGGAATCGTCGCCATTGCTGGTCTTATAGGAATTTGTAGCAAAATCGACTGTGGACGTCGACAGATCGCCCGTTTCGTAATTGACTTCGCTCCAAGGATTTGGCGCGTTCCAATAATCGAGAAACGGAAATCTATTCGCAACGCTGTTGTTAAGGAGAGGCAAATCCCCGCACGAATACGCTCCTCCGTCAAGCCGCGTTTCGCCGTTTTCAACGTTCAACGTTAAAGTCTGCGTCGCGCCCGCCCAATAACCCAAAATATTTCCGCCGCCGGTTCCGTATCCCTCGCCGGAGCCTGAATCGTTCATACTACGCGCCGATAAGTTGGAACCGGCGCTTCCCGGCGTTATGGCGTCGAGAGCGTTAGCATTCTCTCCAAAAGGCGCGCCCGCGCGGAAATTCGGCGCCGCGCTCTCTTGCAACGTCGCCATACGCAACCAATACCACGCCCCGGAGTCGCCGTGAATATTCAACGCGTGAGCCGAAGTATGTTGCGGATTACTCGGATGCAATTCCAATCCGCAAGTGTTCCAATAAAAGTATCGATTCGCGCGATTCGTCAAATCGCCAAGCGTATTGGCGACTAAACGACCGTTCGCTCCCATATGAACGGAAACGTCGTAGAACCGAAAGAATCCAAATCCCTGCCGAACGTTTTGATAGGCGACGCCCGCGAGATTGTCGTCGCCGTTTAGCGACGCGTATCGCAACGCGTCAAAACTGTCTTGCAAGGCTTTGTCGGACATAAGCGGCAACACGCGCCGATAGAGCGTCGTTCCGCGAACAAACCAAATAATCTCCGCGTGTTGCGATTCAAACGTCGATTCCTTGGCTCCGACGAGTATGGAATTTCCATTGGCGTCGACGTCGTAGATCGGTTCAATATAACGTCCGCGAAACGCCTGACCGTCGGGCGCTTTTGCCGTGAAAGAAAGAATATCGTCCAAATCGCCGATCGTATTGTCGCAATAGTCGTAACTATCCGTCGAATTTGGTTTCGCTTGGAACCGTTCCGCATCTAGAGCAATGTCGCCGACGGCAAAAGAAATTGGAACGCCGTAACTGTTCGTCCGCGTAAAAGGACCGCCCAAACCTTCGACGTAGCACAAATAGCCTTCTCCACTACGTGAATTTCGCGGCGGCGCGGGGGTCGTCGAAATCGACTCCAAATCAAGCGTAAGACGATTCTTGGCGTTTCTCAACGCGTTCGTCATTTCCATCGTGCTTGTCGTCTCGTTCATCGCGCCGCCGACGCGACTGAAAATACGCGCGACGGCGTACATCAACATCAACGCCAACGTAACCGAGGTCATAATTTCTAACAGCGTGAATCCGAGTCTTCGGCGAACGTATTGGCTCTTAGTCATCGTTGAATTGGCTCCTTTCCGACGCTTTCTTTGTCCGCGCGCTACGACGCGCCAAGAAAGACGACCGTAAACTAGTCGACGCTTGCCCGCCGCGCGCGTCGGCGCCGTCGACGAGTTAATAAGGCGAAGTTTAGACGCGCCGCCCCCCGCGTTTGTTCCCAAACGCACGACGCGAGAAACGCCCGGTTTATTTTAACGTCTTTTCCTCTTTACGTCTAGCTTTTTTGAGCGCGTCGCGCCAAAATTTTCTTATTTTTCCTTTTTTCTTTTCGGGTTGTTTCGAATTGCCCTAAAAATAAAAAAACAGTTGACAAACGCCTTGTCGGCTTGTATCCTTTTGACAAAGTAAACGACGCGTCTTTGTGCGTTTAATTTAACACGAAAGGGTTCCGCTTCAATGAAACGACTATCGACGTTCTTACTCGCGACGTTCGCGACGACCTTGTTCTTATCCAACGCGTTCGGTTTAGACCCGACTATCTCGTTAAAATATTCGGGCGCCGACGTCGCAATGAAAGCGACTTCCAACGCTAACGCGGACGGCTCGACCGATTGGCAGTTTGTCGCGCCAGACGGAAAACTTGCCGTTTGCGTCAACGTGAAAAAAGAAGGCGATTATCCCGCTTGGCGTATGACGACGCGCGTTAAAAACCTCTCGTCGACGGAAGAGACGGGCGTCGTTCAAGATTTGAGCGTCTTTTCGCCGTCTATCGCGCTTCCGTCTCAAGACGCGTCCGCGACTATCGACGCTATGGTCGGCTCGCTCTGTTGTCCTCGCGATTTCGAGCCGCTCGTCTATACGCTCAAGCCGGGCGAAGAACAAACGCTTTCGACGCCTAGCGGTCGTTCTTCCAGCGAAGTGTCCCCGTTTATCGAAGTGAACGTCGACGAATCGACGGGCTATCTTTTCGGGATCGGCTGGACGGGTTGCTGGCGCGCGAAATTTGCTAATCAAGGCGGAAAACTAGGCGTCGAAATCGGAATGTTGCGTTGCGGATTCAAATTGAAACCGAACGAATCGTTGTTGCAACCGTCGGTTCTCTTCTTTGAACGCAAAAATATGACGCGCCGTCAATTCAAGACGCTGGTTCACGCTTACACGCGCGACTTCAACTCGCCGCGCGACAAAGACGGAAACTTGCGTCGTCCTTTCATTGCGCTCACCGCCGGCGGCGGCAACAAAACGCCCGAAATGATGCGCGACGTCCTTGAATACGGTCTGAAGGCAAATATTCCGTTCGATACGTACTGGGTCGACGCGGGCTGGTACGGCGCCCCGCACGAAGACGAACATTATTCAAACTGCGGTCCGAACTGGTATCGATTCGTCGGCGATTGGAGAATCAACACGACGACGCATCCGACGGGCGATTTGCTTCCTATTGCAAACGCGCTTCACGAAAACGGCAAACGTTTCCTTCTTTGGTTCGAGCCGGAAAGAATCCACCCTGAAACGCCGACGGCGAAACTCGCCCCGTTTGACAAACAACACGGAATGTGTTACTACGGCGATCCCGAGTCGTTCGCGTGGATCGAAAACGCAATTTTCAGCATAATCGAAAAACATCATATCGACGTCTATCGTCAAGACTTCAATATGGAGCCGACTGGTTGTTGGGCGGCGATCGAAAACGACGAAGGCGCGGATCGCGTCGGCGTCGCGGAAGCCAAACATATCGAAGGGCTCTATCGTTTCTTAGACGATATGCGCGCCAAGTTCCCTTGGATTGAACAAGAGAACTGCGCGGGCGGAGGTCGTCGCATCGACTTAGAAATGGTCAAGCGCGCCTGTTCCTACTGTCGTAGCGATTACTACATCGGACCTAAAGAAGGCGACACGGCGTTTAATCTTGGGCAAAATATGACGCTCAATTTGACGCCCTATATTCTTTGCCAAGGGGGCGAAACGAACTGCGTCAATATCGGCGACGACTACGGCTTTATGAGCGTTATTTCTTCTGGAACCGTCTTTACGCCGACCGATTACGACGGCGGAATTGTGCGCAAACCCTTTACGGCGGAACAAACCGTGTGGTTCCAAAAAATGTTCGGCTGGGCGGATCGGCTCAAGGATTATTATTTGGGCGATTTCTACCAGTTGACCGATCCGACTTACGCGGTCGATGATTGCTGGTGCGCGTGGTCTTGCGACCTACCCGATCAAAAAGCCGGATTCGCGATCGCGTTCCGACGCGCGCAAGCGGAAGAGACGACAAAGACGTTTGAACTGCCCGCGATCGATCCGAACGCAAAATACGAAGTCGAGTATTTCGACGGAACGAAGAAAATCGTCGACGGAAAGGAATTAGCGACGTTGAAGGTCGAATTGCCCGAAAAGCGTTCGTTCTTCTTGGTCGTTTATAAACAAATCTAATTCAATTTTAAATCGACGGCTTGTCTCTCGTTATCGAGGGACGAGTCGTCGACGCGACGACCGTAAAATGAAACTTTACTACTCAGCCGAACAAATAGCGCGAGCGATCGAACAAGTCGCGGAAAAAATCAACTCGAGTTACGTCGACGTCTCGAACGATTCGAGCGTCGTAGTCGTCGCCGTTCTCAAAGGCGCCGCGTTTTTTTTTGCCGACTTAACGCGAAAATTGACGTTTCCGCTTGAATTTGATTTCATTCGCGCGTCCAGTTATGGAAACGAGCGTTTTTCAAGCGGCGAAATTCGTTTGACAAAAGACGTCGAGCTCTCGCTTGAAGGACGACGCGTTCTGATCGTTGAAGACGTCGTCGACTCGGGACGTACGCTCGACGCGTTGCGACGCCTTTTTTTATCGCGAGGAGCGTCGGAAGTTCGAATCGTCGTTTTGCTCAACAAGGAAAAGAAACGCGCGATCGACGTTCCGATCGATTTCTGCGCGTTAAAAACGGACAATAGATACTTGGTAGGATACGGGCTTGACGACGGGGAAAAAGGACGCAACCTTCCCGATATTTGGGTCGTCGAACCGCCGAAATAATAATTTACAACGTTTGATCCAACAGTCGAAAGATTAGGCGTCAACAAGAAAAAAAACGGGGCGCGACGAACTAAAATGTCTAGAAATCGATTCCAATTTATCGTTCTTGCAGTTCTTTTCTGGTCGTCGGCGTTTGTTCTTGGCGCCGAGCCGAACGTTTATTTCGCGTATCGTTCCTTCTGGCCGGAACACGAAACGATGAAACGTTTCGCGCAAGCGGGCGTTCATACTTACTGCGTTTTCCCGTCGAACACGACCAACTCGCTCGGCGAGCCTTATTCGA
>JAZUGM010000139.1:0-7005 GCA_045641205.1 Thermoguttaceae bacterium | reverse complement strand
TGGTATAATCAGAACGGGGCGGGGGTTGCGTTTCGCGTCTTTTTGATTTGACTTTGTAAGAGCCGACAAACAATTTAAAGGAATATTTCATTGGCTGTTCAACCGAACGAAGAATCCAAACGATCCGACGGCGTAAACGTGAGTTTCGGACGTTTTCGTCTTGCGTCTCCTCCGTTGGAAGCGCCCGAGTATGGACGACGGAAGGACGACGCCGAAGCGAAAACGAACGACGAACAAAACAACAAATCGCAAGTCGAATCGGCGCCTCTTGACGTCAAACAAATTGAAGAAGTAAAAGTAGAGGAGGAAGAAGACGCTTTTTTTGCGAAGAGTTTCGCAAGCGACGAAAGCGATTCAGAATCGGAAATATCCGACGCCTTCGTCGGAGGATTGCGGAATCTTTTCGATTCGGAGGAAACGGACGAAGAGTGCGATTCAGAATCGACGGAGGAAGAACTTTCCGAATCGGAACGGTTCCAACGAACGACGGAACTTGAACGACGCGAGGCGATCGACGCCGCAGTATTGCAGAACGACGCCGATTTTTTGTACGAGGCGCGAGAAAAATACGAGCGTTCGCGCGTCGAACAAATCGAAGAGGAGGACGCGCCTAACTTAGGGGAAGGGAATAATCGAACTCAAGAAACTTCGCCGAATGAAAATGGAAACGAGAACGCGTCGCGCGTTCCGATTCGGACGGAGAACGTTTTGGAGGCGATGCTTTTTGTCGGCGATAGGGACAATAAGCCGTTGACGTTGGCGCGAGCGTGCGAATTAATGCGCGACGTGACGGAAACGGAAGCGCTGGAGACCTTGGCCGATTTGAACGAACGTTATTTTCGAGAAGGCGCGCCCTACAAGATCGTATGTCAAGGCGACGGGTACGTTATGACGTTGCGTCGGGAATTTGCCGACGTCGCGGCAAGATTTGGGGGCAAAACCAAAGAATTTAAATTGTCGCAAGCCGCGATCGACGTCTTAGCGCTAGTCGCTTATCGCCAGCCGATAACGCTCAACGAAATAATCGAGGTTCGCAACAACGCAAGCGGAGTGTTGACGCAACTGGTCAAGCGCGATTTAATTTCCGTTGAAAAGAAAACCTTGGACAATAAAAAAATCTCTTATTACAAGACGACCGAACGCTTTTTAAAGATTTTCGGTTTGAGTTCGCTCGACGATTTGCCGATCGTCGGGGACGTGAATTATCGATAATTGACGCCCGGCTGAAGTAACTTTCCCGACGCGTTGCGTAATATTGGCGGATTTACGTCGAAACTATGAAACGTCTAATCGTACGGCTTGCCTTCTTGTGAAATCGCGTTAATTTGCTCTTTGTTGCGACGAGAGACGCGAAACGACAAAAAAGCGCAAACTCCTATGACTATTATACCCGCGCCGCGACAAAACTCGCCGATTCCAAGGCAACCAAAGTCGACAAAGACGTCCGATAATACGAAAACTAACGACATTCCTACGGATAAGTTGTAAAAATCTCGTAATTGACGACGCAAACTCAAGTTTACGTCAAAGGTTCTTTGGCGTTCCGTGTATTCGTAAGATTTTGCTTCCTGTAATTGCGTTTTCTCGTTTACTAGGTTTATGATTTGACTACTTAACTCTTCTTTCTCTCTTTTTAACTCTTTAATTCTTTTTTTTAAATCTATTTCTGTGTTCAAGATTTTTTTTTAAATTGGACGCGCGTTCTTAGGAACGCCGTCAAGGATATCTTGATTAGAAAATTTCTCTCTCTTTTTACGATTAAAACCTGCGCGAATTTGTGCTTCTGAGGTCATTTTTTTCCCACTTCTCCCAGATATTGAAAGTATTTAGTAATATCTTCATTGGGAATTTTAGCGCCAAGACCATCCCGATTTCGAATGATTGTCCAAGGAGAGTTGGTTCTGTGAGTAATACGACTAAGAAAGCTGGCGCTACAATTCTTACAGTCTTCCCAGACAGTATTAAGGATTCCAATTACGTCGGAGTCTTCAGAATTTATTCTCGGGGACGAATCGCTTTCGTCAAGTAAAAACGTATTAAAACTCCGCTTCGTTCCCCAATCGTTCTGAATTCTAACGCGTTTGATTTTGTCGTAGAGTCGACGAACGACCGGTCCGTGTTTCCAAGCGACAAAATTTTCTGAAATTAATGGACGATCTTGGCAAGCCAGACAATACCCATGGGCGAAATAGACCAATTTTTGAATTTTCATATTGGTCATATCTTTTATTCCATCTTCGACGCCTCGCGCAATGAATTCGTTGGCTATTTGTAGGGCGCTATAAGGCGCGACTTGCGTTATTGAAGAATTTTCCATAAGAACCTCCAAACGTCAAAACACGTCGACCTACCCAAAGCGACGTCGAACAAGCATAATTATATTATAATCGCGCAAAATTTGTTGTAAAGGAATCCGTTCAAAGAGAAACGCCGCGTAATCCGCGCCCCTTTTGCGAGAAGCGTTCCATACGCGGCTCCAAATCGACGACGCCAAATCAACGGCGCCAAATCAAAGACGTTTTTTACAACGAATATTGCGGCAACTTAATGACTTCGCCGTCGCGCGTTGCGGACAGATGCGCGTAATAGCCGGGCACGGTCATATTCAAGGCGTCGACGATTCCGACGCGCGGCTCGCGATCCTTCAAAATCGCTTCGACAAAGTCGTTGCAAAGTTGTCCGTGCGATCCGCCGTGTCCGCCCGGCTCGACTCCCGGCGGCAACGCGGGACGTTTAAGCGCGGAACCAAGTTGATTTACGATTTTTTGTCCCTCTTCCGTACCAGTATAGCCGTATTGGACGTCGCGGAAAGTGGAGTCGAAACCGCCGATTTCGCCGCGAAGTCTGCCCGCTTCAAGATAGACGCCGTAGGAACTGCTGCACATCATACGAGAAAGTCCGCCTTCGCTCGTATTGAGAAGCGCGACTTCGCCGACAAAGACATTGCCGGAGCCGTTCGGCGTCGGGTTAGGATTGTTGAGCGGCTTGATTCCTCGCGCGCTGACGTCGATAAAGCTCTTGTGGGTCACGCCGACGTAATACGCGGTCGCGTGCGTCGGATACCAGATAGGCGTTCCGTTCTTACGCCAATCGCCGTAGGAGGGCAATGAACCGGCGCCCGGCTCTTTAGTGTGGTCGTATTCGCCTTCCGAAAAGATAATTCGACCGAAGCCGCCCGCTTGGTAGATTTTTTCCATCGCGTAAAGGTCGGCATGGAAGGTCGAAGTTTCAAACATCGCGTATTTCAAATCGCGATTCTTCTTGCAACATTCGAAGAGCTTGTCGCCCCATTCGGGATCGCCGTAGAAGACGGGCACGGCGTGGCAGACGTGCTTGCCGTGTTCAAGGCACATAATCGCGTGTTTGGCGTGCGAAGGGGCGTCGGTCGCGCAAAAGATCGCTTCGATCGAATCGTCTTTGACCATTTCTTCGAGGGAAGGATAGGTCTTTTCGCATTTGACGCGTTTGGCGAGCGCGTCGCAACGATCGGGAAATAAGTCGGTCACGGCGACGATTTCGACGTTCGGATGATTTTGGAAGCTAAATTCGGCGGAGAATCGGCAGTACCCGTAGCCTGCGAGTCCGACGCGCAGTTTACGATCCGTATAAGGACGCCATTCTTGAGTCGGATCGTAATCGGAGTTCGTTATGTCGAAACCGGCTACTTTCGGCGATTCGTCGGCGCCTCGCGACGACGAAGAGAAATAGGGAACCAACGCGGAAGCGGTCGCGGCGCCAAGGAACGCGCGACGATCGATTTTATTTTGCATATGACAAGACCTTTTGACGTCAAATCGAAACGCCGTCAAGACGTTGATTTGAATTTGTCGTTGTTTGTGGAATTTGACGATAATTATAAATATTACGACTTAAACGCGCGGTCTCACGGAGTCGCGTCGACTTGAAAGGACGCGACTCAAAATAGACCTCTCGCAAAACGCAATTACAGCGTATATTCGGGCAGTTTGAAGACTTCGCCGTCTTTTGTCGCGGACAAGTGCGCGTAATAACCGGGCGTCGTCATATTCAACGCGTCGATAATGCCGACGCGCGGCTCTTGATCTTTCAACACGGCGTCGACGAAGTCGTTGCAAAGATAGCCGTGCGATCCGCCGTGACTTCCAGGCTCGACCCCAGGAGGAAGCGCGGGCTTGCGAATCTTATTTCCGAGCGCTTTGACGATGTTTTGACCGTCGCCCGTGCCCGTGTAACCTTGGTCGAGAGGAACGTAAGTCGCGTCGAAACCGCCTATTTCGCCGCGAACGCGTCCGTTTTCGAGGTACGTTCCGTAAGACTCGCTATACATCATTCGAGAGAGTCCGCCTTCTTCCGTATTGAGAAGCGCGACTTCGGCGACGAACGTATTGCCGCATTTGTTCGGAGTCGGATTGGGATCGTCGAACGGCTGAATACCCCGCGCGCTGACGTCGACGAAGCGCTTGTGAGTCACGGCGACGTAATACGCGGTCGCGTGCGTCGGATACCACAGCGGAGCGCCGGAGCCGCGCCAACCGCCGTAGGAGCCGATCGAAGGGGCGCCCGGCGCGGTCGTGTGGTTGTATTCGCCTTCGGAATAGACGATTTTGCCGAAGCCGCCCGCCTTGTAGATTTTTTCCATTGCGTAAACGTCGTCGTGGAACGCGGAGGTTTCAAACATCGCGTATTTAAGACCGCGATTCTTTTTGACGCATTCGAGCAAACGCTCGCCTTCTTCCGGCTGACCGTAATGAACGGGCACGGCGTGACAAACGTGCTTGCCGTGTTCTAAACATAGAATACAGTGTTTGGGGTGCGAGGGCGCGTCGGTCGCGCAGAAGATCGCTTCGATCGAATCGTCTTTGACCATTTCTTCGAGGGAAGGATAGGTTTTTTCGCATTTAACGCGTTTCGCGAGCGCGTCGCAACGATCGGGGAATAAGTCGGAAACGGCGACGACTTCCACGTTTGGATGGTTTTGGAAATAAAATTCCGCCGAGAATTGACAAACGCCGTACCCGACAAGACCGACGCGCAATTTGCGATCCGTGTAAGGACGCCACTCTTGCAACGGGTCGTAATCGGAATCCGTTAAATCGAATCCGGCGATTTTGGGGGATTCGTCGGAACCGCGCGCCGCTGGTGAAAAGAAGTAGGGAACGAACGCCGAGGCGGTCGCGGCGCCAAGAAACGCGCGACGATTAAGTTTGGACGACATAGTATTCCTCGTTTGGGTTTACGGTGAAAAGAACTGACGCGCAAATCGGACGCGACATTGCGTAGACCTCGCGTTCTTTTATTGTACTTTGTACAATTTCGAAAATCAAGCGCTATCTGTGAAGAAGAACCGTTTTTTGTTAATTATTTCCGCAGAAATTAAAACGGCGAACGTTCCCAACGTTTTCACCGACCGAACAAACAAAAAAACGACGCCGAATTGACGTCGTTCGATCGGAAAACTACCCAATCAAAAAACGCGCGTCATTTGCGAACAGTCGCCAGAATTCTTTTCGATTCTTCCTGAACGCGCTTGATCTCTTCCCATTTGTTGTCTTTTGCTAAATATTCGACCCAGTCGTGAAAGAAAACGGGCAAATTGGCGTTAAATTCCTCAAAATCAGGATCGAGCGCCAATCCGAAAAGGGTGATTTGAATCGCGTCGTCGTATCGTTTTTCCTTGGCGGCGAGATCGATCGCCCAATTATTTAACGTCGCCTTCAAGTTGCCCAAAATCGTTTGATTATTGGGCGCTAGTTGAATCGCTTTAATGTACGAGGCGACCGCGCGTTCATACGCCCCCGCCTGATAGTAGTCGACGCCGACGTTATAATAAATTGTCGCGACCAGCTCGACTTCCGTAATTTCGCGCATTGGACGCTTGGTTCGCGTAAAAGAATAACCGAGAGGCGCCTCCGAATCGATCCCAAACGAAGTCGACCCTTCCTCGTCGCTTTGCGCGGAACCGTCGTCGACGTTTCCGCGAATAATCGGCGCGGAATCCAGTTGCGCGGGCACGCCTCCTTCGGCGACGGCGTTCACGTCGCTCGACGTCTTACGTTCGCGCGAATAAGGACGAACGCGATCCGGAAGGCGGTTCCAATCGGAACAGGTCGTTTCTATGTCAAGATAAGAATCGTCAAATTTTACGCGACTTTTAGCGTGTCCCGTCGTTTCCAGCGCGGCGACGTTAAGTCCGCATTCTCGAGCGAAACAATTAAACAGAACCGTGGCGCTCACGCAGTTAAAGACCCCGGAATCCAACGCCTTGGCGACGCTTGAACTGTTGAGATCGTATTTTGCCGTCAACGTCGTTTGATGCAAAAAATTGTAAACGATTTCCGATTTTTGGAACGGTTCGGCGATACGCGCGACTTGCGGCTTCAGCGTTGCAAGAAGTCTGCCGTAGACGGAACGATAATGGGCGCGCTTTTCGGGCGTCGTCAGACCTTCGGCTATTAATGAGGCGCTTAACAAATCAGTCGAATCCCAACGACCGTCGCGCGCGTCCCTCAACAGAACGCCCTCGTCGGAATCTAAATTCGTTAGAATAAACGCAACGTAGTCTTCGTCGTTCTTTTCCGCGCTTTCCGCGCTTTCGTCCCCCCTTTTGACGCTTGGACTTTCTGAAACGTCGCTATTAACGACGTTTGATTTCGTCCGCTCGGAAAGAAACAAATTATCGGTAAATCCAGATTCTTTCGAGGAGCGTTGGGCGCTTTCGTGATTTTCTTCATCCGAGCCAAGGAAATTTTTACGAGGAACGATGACCATTTGGGAATTGGGCGCGACGCGAACTTTCGCGAAATCCTCTCTATTCTTTGCAAGACGCAGGAAAGCATACCGCCCGTTGGTTTGCGCCAGAAAACGCGGCGCGTTTTCAATTTCGTCGCTTGAGTTCGGCGCGGTTGAAACCAAGGACGCCGAGTCGGAACCGCTTGGCGAACCCGCGCTTTGAACCGACCGAGCTTGCGTTGGCGCCGCGTTTTCTATCTGCGCCGGGACGCCTCCGCGCGAGTAAACGTCGGATTG
>JAZUGM010000138.1:0-11876 GCA_045641205.1 Thermoguttaceae bacterium | reverse complement strand
GGCGCAAGAAGCGCTTGGAACGCGTCTCGATTTGTTCGTCGACGGCGGTCCGTCCAAGCTCGGGCGCCCCTCTACGGTCGTGAAAATATCCGGCGCGCAACGAATAATTTTGCGCGAAGGCGCGATCTCCCAAAACGAACTCGAGGAAGCGGCGACTCAAATTTGAAATCGCGTTCATTCGCGCGCTTTCACGCGTTTTCGTCCTCCTTTCCGTTAGAACTTTGAATAGAAACATAAGACAGATGAAACCGTTAGTCGACTATATCCGTACTATTCCCGACGTTCCGAAGCCCGGCATTCTCTTTCGCGACATTGTCCCGCTCATTGAAGACCGCGAAGGTTTCCGTGAAGCGATCGCGCAACTCAAGTCGGGCGTCGAGTCTTGGGGTAAACAGATCGATAAAATCGCGGCGCCCGAGGCTCGCGGCTTTATTTTTGCAGCGCCCCTCGCGCTTGAACTTAACGCGGGACTCGTCCTCTTGCGCAAGCCGGGCAAGCTTCCCTTTGAAACGATCTCCGAAAGTTACGATCTTGAATACGGCTCCAATACGATCGAAATGCACAAAGATTCGATCAAGCCGGGCGATCGCGTTTTGCTTCTCGACGACCTGCTTGCGACGGGCGGAACGGTCGCGGCGGCTCGTCGTCTTGTTGAAAAAGCGGGCGGAATCGCCGTCGGCGCGGCGTTCTTGATCGAATTGGTCGACTTGAAAGGACGCGAGAAATTCGCGGATATTCCCGTCTTCGCGCCGATCGTCTTTGAAGGCGAATGAAAACGCGCGGCGCCCTTTTATTGCTAAAAAACGACGTTCGCCTTCGTTTCCGCCAAAAAGACTGAAGATTTTCTCTCGTTTGGTCGATACGCAACGAGATAGCGTTAATATCGTTTGACGTTGCGGCGACGTTCAAACGAAGCGTTCGCAACGCGATTTATTGTTAAAGTCCTCATATTTTCGAGTAAATTATGGACGCGCTTAAAAAACTAGAAGGAGTCGGCGGTCTTGTCGGCTCGACGCCTTTGTTACAAATCGACCTCCTTTGGCGCGGTAAAAAGCGCGCGGTCTTTGCCAAGGCGGAGTTTTTGAATCTTACGGGTTCGATTAAAGACCGTATGGCGGTTCACATTTTACGCAAAGGTCTGCTTTCGGGCGAGTTGAAAGAGGGCGATACGATCGTCGAAGCGACAAGCGGCAATACGGGCGTCTCGTTTTCCGCGTTTGGTCGAATGATCGGGTGTCCCGTCGTGATCTATATGCCCGACTGGATGTCGTATGAGCGCATCAATTTGATGAAGGCTTACGGAGCCGACGTTCGTCTGGTTTCTCGCGAAGAAGGCGGATTCAAAGGTTCGATCGAACTTGCCGAGAAAATGAAGAGGGAAAATCCCAACGGCGTCTTTCTTCCGCGTCAATTCGACAACGAAGACAACTGCGAAGCGCATATGTTGACGACCGGCTCGGAGATCGTCGCGCAGTTAAAAAAAGTTGGTCGATCCGTCGACGCTTTTGTCGCGGGCGTCGGAACAGGCGGCACCGTAATGGGTTGCGGTCGCGCCGTGAAAAAGGCTTTTCCCAACGCGACGGTTCACCCGTTGGAACCGTCGAGTTCGCCGACGCTTTCAACCGGCTACAAAATCGGGTTCCACCGTATTCAAGGCATTTCGGACGAATTCATTCCCGCGATTTTGAAATTGAATCAATTGGACGCGGTGGTCAACGTCGACGACGGCGACGCGATTTTAGCGGCGCAAGCTCTTTCGCGTAATTTGGGATTGGGCGTCGGAATTTCCGCAGGGGGTAATTTCCTAGGCGCGCTCAAATTGCTCAATCAAATGCCGGAAGAAAAAGCGCAAGAAGCGACGGTCGTCACCGTCTTTGTCGACGACAATAAGAAATACCTCTCGACCGATTATTCGAAGACGGAAGAAGCGAAAGGCAATTTCCTATCGCCCGAAATCGAACTATTAAACGTTTCGGCGATCAGTTGTTGATTGTCGCCTGTTGTTGATTGTCGCAATCGACAAAAATTCAGAGGACGCGTTTTTTACGCGTCCTTTTTTGTTAATTGCCGCTTTTGTCGAGCGCGCGCCTGATTTTTTGACAAAAGTCGGACAAAAACGTTAAAATTTCCATATTTCATAAAAAAAGGCGCCTTTCCACCAAAAAAATGGTATAATTTACCTTAGGATTTGCGTTTTTCGTCGCGAAGACGAAAAATGCGAATACGCCAAGTTTTTTTATGAGTTCCGTTTTCCTCGGCGTCGTTTGATTCCGAAAAATCGAAAAGCAAGCCGAAGTTTTCCGTCGTTTTTTTGTCCGTTATTTTTTTGGGTCGTTCAAATGACAAAATCCAAAGCCTCTTCGAAATCTTCTCGAACGCCGAAAAGTTCCGAATCCGTCGACGAGTTGGATCGTCAAGAAGTTCAAGAGCGCCTAATAACGATTGACAGAGTTTTGCGCTTGCGTTTTCGTAATTATTCGCGCGAAGTCGAAGCGCTTGAGCCGTTAAATTCTATTTTGGACGCGAAGACGCTCGACAAAATATTCGGCGAAGCGTGTTCCGCAAAGACGTTCGAAGACTTTTGTTTGTCGGTCGAACGAATTTGCAACAAGTATTCGTCGACGACGAGCGCGCGACGCGCCAAAACTAAGATTCTCCTTGGAAACGCTTTTAACAACCACGTCGCGACGGTTCTCGGCAAGCCGGGAAAAATTACCGCGCAATTCTTAAAGACGAGCGTTCGTCGTATTTCGCGCGAATTAGCCGATCAGCTCGACTTTAAGCGCGCCAAGTCGGAACCGACCGTCTTTGTTTTCGGAAACAACGTCTCGCGCGTTTGCGACTTGCTCTTTACGATTCCGTATAAAGACGGTCGAAAAGAAGTTTTCCCGATTATCGTATTAATGGAACACAAGTCGACGCCCGACAAAAGCGTTGCGGAACAAATGTTGACGAGCTTAGTAGCGACGCTCAACTTTGTGAAACGTTACCCGGAACGATTCAAGACGCCGGACGGCAAGATTATTTGGCCTTTCGTCGTCTTGTTTTACACGGGCGCGCAACGCTGGGAAAACGTCCGAAACTTGCCCGATTTGTTCACGACGTCGTTAAAGGAACTGGATCAAAATTGGATTTTCAAATTGAGGTTCTTGTTGATTTCCTTGATCGACAAGAAAATCGTCGTCGTTCCGCCAATAGCCGACAAGGACGCAAACGAGCCCGAAAACTCCAACGACACGCTCGGCTTCGACGATATGCTCGGGTTTTTCTTTGAATTGTTGCGCAGTTCCGAAATAATGAACGACGACCCCAACGCGACGCGGGAACGTTGGTTGAACGACGCGTGCAATTCGTTGCGCATCTTCAAAAAAGTTTACGTTTCGGACGACGAGTACTACGCCTCGGTTCTTGACGACGCGTTCAGCTTTATCGGAACAATGTGCGCGAAAAAGAAATTTGAACCGCCGACGCGTGAAGAACTAATGGAAATGTTGGAAAAGGAGGATATGAAAGAAATGGTAAAGGCTACTTGGCTACTTTCGGAAAAGGAACGGAAAGCCGCGAAAAGCGAGGGAAGAAGCGAAGGAAGAAGCGAGGGTAGAAACGAGGGAATGCAAGACATGCTCGCACGAATGATCGGTTTTCGTTTTCCTAAAGCGACTCCCGCGTTTATCAAAAAAGCGTTAAAGCCTTTTAGCGATTCCTACGCGACGGAACTTATGTCGGTCGTGATGACGACCGACACGCTTGAAGAACTCAAAAAGAAAGTAAAAGCTCTTGCGCCAAGTTGTTAAAACTTTGGGCGCAGTTTGGAATTAAACGATTATCATTGGCGATTAGTCGCCGAACGTCATAGACAAGGAACGAGAGTTGGAACCCGAAATCAAAAAACGAAGCGACGTATCCGTCGAGAACACTTGGAATTTGGAACGAATTTTTGCAAACGACGACGAGTGGCGCGCCGTGTTTGACGCTTGGAAGGAACTGGCAAAGTCCGTCGCGTCTTATCGCAACAAATTAAACGACGCGGAACGTCTTGTCGAATTCCTCAAATACGAGGAAGAACTTGATCTTGCCGGCGAACGTCTGGGAACTTACGCGTTCCTTAAGTCGACGGAAGACCTCGCCAACGCGTCCTATCAAGAGATGAAAAACTCGTTCTACTTGGCGGCAAACGCCGTTGCGGAAGAGTCGAGTTTCGTTCGACCCGAATTGTTGGCGCTTTCAAACGAAAAATGGGACGAATTCCTGAAGGACGAAAGGCTCGCTCCTTGGAAATTGAAGTTGGAACGCGTCTTGCGTTTCAAAGCGCATTCCCTTTCCGCCCCCGAAGAGCGTCTTCTCGCGGCGGTCGGCGACGTCGCGGACGCGCCGTCCAAAGCGTTCAGACTCCTCAACGACGCCGAAACGAAATTCAAGTCGACGCGCAACGAAAAGGGCGAAGAAAGCCCGTTGACGCACGAAACGTTCCAATTGTTCCTACACTCCCCCGATCGCGCGGTTCGTAAAGAGGCGTTTGAAAATTATTACGCCGAATATGAGAATCGCCAAAACACCTTTGCGTCCCTTCTCGAAGGTTCGATTCGCAAAGACGTCTTCTATTCCAAAGCGCGCGGGTTCTCGTCGGCTTTGGACGCCTCGATGTTCGCGGAAGAAATTCCGCAGAGCGTCTATAAGAACTTACTCGACGTCGTTCGCGATTCGTTGCCCCTGCTCTATCGTTACTACGACGTTCGACGCCGCTTGATGAAGTTGGACGAGATTCGTTTTTACGACGTCTACGTGCCCGTCTTATCCGATATTACCGTCGATTATTCGTGGCAAGACGCGGTCGACCTCATTGGAAAAGCGTTGCAACCGCTCGGCAAAGAATACGTCGAAACGTTCCAAAGCGGTCTGACCAAGGAACGTTGGGCGGATCGTTACGAGAACGAAAACAAGCAGAGCGGCGCTTTCAGTTGTCCCGGCTACGAGTTCCCGCCCTTCATTTTGATGAATTATAAGAATACGACGATCGAAAGCGTCTTCACGCTGGCTCACGAAGGCGGGCACTCGATGCACAGCTGGTATTCCGCCAAAACGCAGCCTTATCGCTATTACGATTATGCGATTTTCCTCGCGGAAATCGCCAGCACGTTCAACGAACAACTTCTCGCGCGTTACTTGTTGAAAAACGCGCAAGACGACAAAACGCGCGCGTGGATCGTCAATCGCGAACTCGACTCGATTCGCGCGACGATCTTCCGTCAGACGATGTTCTCCGAATTCGAATTCCAGACGCACCAAGTCGCGGAATCGGGTCAACCGCTCTCGGCGTCGATCTTCCGTAAGATTTATCGCGGGGTTCTCGACCAGTATTTCGGTCCGAATTTCGCGATCGACGACGCGCTCGAATTGGAATGTCTGCGCGTGCCCCATTTCTATCGCGGTTACTACGTCTATAAATACGCGACGGGACTTTCCGCCGCGATCAATTTGGCGGATCGCGTCTTGAACGGCGGCGAAAAAGAACGCGACGACTATCTCGGATTCCTCAAATCCGGCTCTTCCGACTCGCCGCTTGCGATTTTGAAGAAAGCGGGCGTCGATATGGAACGTCCTGAAGCGATTCAAGTCGCAATGAAGCGTTTTGAAACGCTAACGAACGAACTTGAAGCGTTGTTGACTTGACGCCGCTTTTCCGCCGAGCAGATTCTTTCGAGAAAACTCGGCGCGTTCAAAAAGAGCGTCGCGCAAAAATTCGCGCGGCGCTCTTTTTTTCAGATCATTTCAATTCTTCGATCGCCTTGGCGACTTCCGCGCGACGCGCGTAAATCTTCTGCGGATCGTTGGTAAAACGCGTCATATCGGTCGTAATCTCGGAGAAATCAAAGAGCTTCTGAATTTCGGCAAGACGCGCTTCAGACAGTTCGCCCTTCTTTTCTTCGACAAGGCGCTTCAGTATCGTCAGCATTTCGTAGTCTTCGATCCCTTCGCGCATCGTTTCCCAACGAATACTGGCGCAAGGCGGATCCGTCACGACTTTGCCGTCGTTGCGTCCCGGCGTCGCGGCGGAAAGGGGCGGATAAACGAATCGACCGTCGCCGTTGCCCCACGGAACTTTAGCTCCTTTCGGGGTTCCGTAACCGGTCGTGTAGGACATTGGGTCTTCGTAGGGATTTTGCCAGCTGTCGGGAAACGCGGTCGGACTGTGCCAAAAAGTCGTTTCCCAAATTAAATTGCCCGCGATTTCGCGTTCGAACGTTTGCCAAAGCCATATGCGCAACTCGACCGGCGGATGGTCGATATATTCCGTGCAATAGGGCGCTTTCGGATAACAGCAAATATACCACCAGAACCAATTTCCCTTCTCGCGTTCGATCTTCGCCGTTTCGTTGGAATAATTCGGGCTCACTGGGCACCAAATGTCGACGTCGGCGTCCTTCTCGTCCAAAACCTTCGAGAATTTTTCCGAAGGCTCTTCCGTCAGCATTCGTTGAACGTCGGGCGCGTATTTTTTCAACCTTGCAAATTGATTCGCGACAAATTCGTAGTCCTTTTCGTCGGGCTCGTCGAAACAATAGACGTAAGCGGCGTCAAGCAAGCCCAAGGCGCGCAAACGTTCCTGCATCTGCCGACCGTATTCGGTCATCATCGCGTCGTATTCAGGCCTGTCGGGCGCGTAACCGGCGACGGAGCCCTCGGAACGCCCCGCAAACGTGCCGCCGCCAAGTCCTTCGAAGGGCAGTCTGAAATTCGTGAACGAATACTTGTCAAAAACGCGCTTCATCTCGCGCTCAAACGCTTCGAAATCGACGCGACAACTTGGCGGATCGGTTTTCGGCGTCCACTCGACCTTAATGGGGTCAAGCGGCGCGGGCGTATACGGACTAATGCGATAGTCGCTGAATAATTGCAAGTACATGTCGTAAACGGCGCGTTTTTCCGCTTCCGTCTTGCAGTTATGGTACGTCCAAACGTTGTTCGGCGAAATCCCCAGCGCCGTTTGCAACGAACCTTTGAACGGAACGGCGAAATCCCAAACGTTCAATTCGAAAGGCGTCGTCAACAAATAGGCGCCGTCGTTGGCGCGGATCGTAACGACGCCGAGATATTTGCCCGGCGCGGCGTCCGCAGGGACTTTGACGGTTACCCAGAGCGGAAGATTGAACCCCTTTTCAATGTTTAGCGGAGCGCCAAGTCCGTCCGCGCCCGCGCTAATCGGGACCAGCGCGTCGGGATACCAGCCTTGAACGCAAGTCGCGTCGGTCGGACTCGAAACGTAATGATAATAAGCGTAGCGCAAATTGACGTTTTCGGAGGGAATCGTCGCGCCAGACTCGGATTGCAACGGAATGGAAAGTTCCATTTTAACGTCGCGCAAGTCTTGATTTTTCGGACAAAGCGCGATCTGGAAAGACTCGAAGTCGTTTTTCGCGGCGGAAATTTTAATCGGCTTGACGGCGCCAATTTTCTTAACTTTCGGATCGCGCGGAATACGATAATCCGCGTTGGTCCAACTCGCCTCGACGCCGACCCCTTTGGAATCAATAAAGGTCGCGCCGCTGATTGCGTTTGTAAAATCTTGTATGAAATAAGGATAGTAACAACGCGTAATTTTCACGGGTCGTTTAAACGCCGCGACGTATTCGTATCGAAGGGGCGCGGAAGAATTAGGCTTTTTTTCTTCCTTCATCGTCGATTTTACGACGTCCGAGTCCCATTGGAAACGCAAGATTTCGCCGTCGCTTTTTTTCGCCCAAACGAAATCGTCGTCGTCAAATCCGACGGGAGACGCGTCCAAAAGGGATTTGTCGTCGGAAGGCGCGCCGTCAAGGTCGGCAAACAAAGTCGAGCCGACTCCTTGGAAACGTCGCGAATCGTCTTGTTTCGTTTGAAATTCGGCGCCGACCGAGTAGACTTGCAAATTACAGCCGCTCGTTTTACCCGGCTCGTCGGTTCCGCGAAGACGCACGAACAATTCGTCGACGTCTTTGCCTTCCAAATAGGAAGTCAACGAGACTTCTTTCGCCTGAAGCCCGACAATTTCGTCAAGTTTCGTCCAATTTTCATTGTCGACGCTAACTTCGGCGGCGGCGGCGCCGCAAATCCAATATCCGACGGAAACGTTAAACTTACCCGAAACGAAAGGAATTTTTCCTTCCGCTTTCGCCGTTTTATCGACGACGCTAAAAGGTTCCAACGCGAAACGATAGGTTACGTATTTTTCATTACTTAGCGACCAGCGGTTCGTATTGAAAAACGCGTTTGTCGCAAAGATAGGACGCGAATAGTTCGTTAAATCAGGCGAATGCAAGAGCGTGAATCGATAGACGCCTTCCGCGTCGAACGACTCGCCGTCCCCAAGCGCCAAATAATTCGGTTGTTCCGCGCCGTCGGAAACGAACTTGAAAAGCGGCTGAACCGGGGTCAAACGGTAGTCGCCGACGCGATAAGTTCGCGCGGTTTCCCACTGTCTAAACCGAACGGGCGCGGTGCGAACGCCCCCTTCGCCTTCCGACGCTAAGAAAATAAAGGAGAGCGGTTTTTCCGGATTTTGTACGTTCGGCAAGCCGTTGAAGTCGTAATTGGCAAATTCGGTTCCGCCGCAAAGGAAGTCGCTCCCTCCTCCTTCGACGCAAGACGCTTTAAATTGAAGTCGATACAACTTGCGCGATTCAAACGAAATCGGAGCGGAATTCCAAGACGTTTCCTTTCCGTTGCCCACAAGTTGCAAGACGCCGCCGTCTAAAATCGAGTCGTCGTTTGACGACTTCCAGCCTTCCAAAACGCAAGAATTCGTCGCGGGCTCGTAAAACGCCGGACTTTGCGCAAAGACGCCTTCGCCGCTTGGCGCAATAAGAAGCGAAATCGCGACGAGACAAGATTTAATTATTTCGGTATGTTTCACTGACGCGTTTCCTTTTAAACAAATAGAACTCGACAAAATCGACAAAAAAGCCGATCGTAAGAATCGACTTTTTGCCGTCGCGTTGTTTGCGTAGTTTTTGTCTACTTTTTCTGGTCGACGATCCAACGAACGCCTTGATAGATCAACTTACGATAATTCGGATCGTTGAAGGCGCCTCCGGCGTCCCCTTGAATCACGCCGAAGACGGGCGACTTCTTGTAACGCCAAGTCCACAACACGGGCATATCGGATTCGGGATGGTCGGTACGCGCCAAAACGTCGATATGCGGATTATAATAGACGTCCTTGAAGACTTCGTCGTTCAATTTGAAATCGGAGACGCCGGCGGTGATCGGGTGTTCTCGCGCGACGATATAGACGTTCAAATCGGTCGGGCGAAGATAACTCGACTTCGAATAGACGCGTCCGTCGATTTCCGTGTCTTTGAGCAAAAATTGAGCGCCAAAGACCTCTCTAAAAAGTGGAAATTCCGGGTGCGAAATGAACGAGTGATGCAACATCACGGTCGGCATGCCCTCCTCGCCCCACAATTTCTCAAGATTGCTCTTCTGTTCGTCGGAAAGTTCGAAAAACGATTGATCGTGGAACATCACGACGTCGTAATCGTTCGACAAACCCGGCTTCAGCATGTCCTGCTTTTCAGGAATAACGACCTCTTCAAAGGTCGCGTTTGGGAAATCGCGCAACATCGCGTGCAAATTGTCGCGGTCGTATCCGTGTCCGCCGACGACGAGCAGAATGCGAATTTTCTTTTCTTCCGCAGGTTCTTCAGCGCGCAAAGCATCGGAAACGGAAGCGCCGGTCAAGGCGGTCAAAGTCGCCGCCGCGCAATATTTGCCAAAATCTCTTCGTTTCATTGACAATTCCTTTTAAACTTTCGTCAAAAACGCCGCGTCGACGCGTCAAATTACTGAAGCGTCGACTGGAACTACAATTTTAACGGAATAATGATAACGCGAGACGACGCGTTTTTCAAGAAAAAAATTGCGAAAAAGATATTGTTCGTGGCGCGACGACCAAAAATTTTGATTTTTTACGCTGAATTTAGGAAAAACGCTTGATTTGCGCTTGAATTGAAATTACAATTCAAGCTACTAGACGTTAGCGTCTACGGAAAAATGTTGTTCAACGGACAAATAAGCAGTTATGAACGCTAAAAAGACGTCGCGCGATGCGCAAAAAAAGGAAGAAAGACGCCTTGCAAAGGAAGACGCAATTCTCAAGAAGCGCGTTGCAAAGGCGAATTATCTCATTGCCGAAGCGGTTCGTAAAGAGTTTCAAAAGGGCGGATCCGCGCACGACGTCTTCTTTCATTTGATACTGAAAGACGTCAAGTTTGCCGCGCGTTTTCTGAACGCGTACCTCCCGAGGAAATTACGAAAAGCGCTCGACTTGAGCGATCCGAGTCGAATTAAAGTTCTTTCGACCGACCTTTACGAAGAACGCGTCAAAAAGCATATAGCCGATTTTATTTTTGTCGTTCCGTGTAAGGAAGAGAACAAATTTGTCTCGTTGACGCTTATCATAGAACACAAAGCGCAAAGCGGCGCGACGATCGATCGTAAAACGATCTTACAAGTAGCAAAGTACGTAACGCTTGAACTCGAAGAACTGCTGAAAAAGTCTCAGGGCGGAGAAGTCGTTTATCAGCCGTTGGTCGTAATAATCTATACGGGCGCCGATCCTAATTTTGTCGCTCCCTCTTGGGAAGCGTCTTTTCCCCTGCCCCGATTACTTCAGGTTAAAGAACTGCGCGGCGTTCAAATTAGATTCACGCCCGTTTGCGTCAATTTGACGCGTCTGTTTTTAGGAGACAAGTTAGTCGACGAAGATTTTTTACGCGTTGTGCCGGAAGTAATGGCGCGCGCGAGTCTGAAACGATTAAAAGAATCCTATCCGACGTTGTTTCGCGCGTTAGGATCGATCAAAAATATAACGAGCGAAGACAAACTTCGCCTTAATGCTTGCGTTAATTACGTCGCGTTGACCGCCGACCAGCCTTTGTCGGACGAAGAAGTAGAAACCTTACGCCAAAGCGCCCAAAGTGAAAACATAGGAGAAAATATGAAGAATTTTTTAGATTTGTTAGAGGAAAAGGGGGAAATCAAGGGAAGAATCGAGGGAGAAATCAAAGGAGAAATCAAGGGAAAAATCAAGGGAAAAATCGAAACGATTCAAACCGTCGCTTCGTTACGCTTTGCCGAACCCTCTAAACGTCTTCCCCCGTTGTTGAAAAAGCTCGACGATCTTGAGCTTTTGGATCAAATTCGTCAATTTTCCCTAACTGCGCCGTCCCTGCTTGAAATTGAAAATTACGCCGAGAATTTGACGCAAAGCAAATCGAAGCTTAAGCGCGTCGCCAGAAAAAAGGCGTCGTAAAATCGCAAGCGTTCACGGAAAATCAGAACAACGGCGAAGTTTGGATTCGTTGTGTTTTACGGAACGTTTATTTTAAACAAACGCCGGGAATTCTTGCGCGTCGCTTTATGTGAAATCTACGTGAATCAAGAGCCTGTCCAACAGTAATTTATCGTGAACGCCTACAAGGAAACAAACCTCTATGAACGAACGTCAAGCCCGCCAAGCAACGGCAAATATCGACGAATCGGAACGTTATTCGCTTTCTTCGCGTTTCGAATTTGAGTCCGTCGTCAAAGTTTTAAAGGAACGTTTTCCCAATTATCCCGACGATTTGCCCGCGTTGGAGGTTCTTTCGCCCGCGCTTGAGCCGGAAACCTTACGCCAAATTTTTAGCCTTGTTTGTCGCGCGCCCTCGTTTGAAATCTTTTGCGACGAGTTAAGCGCGCTTTTGGCGTCGCGCGACGCGTTGTCAAAAGCGATCGACGACGAACAACGGCGCGAACTTGCGACGTCGCAAATCTTCAATAATTTCGTCGTCGCTATTTTGGAAAAAAGGCGAAGAATCGGCGCGTCTTTTTTAAAACGCAGGGTTGAAGAAATATCG
>JAZUGM010000137.1:0-9321 GCA_045641205.1 Thermoguttaceae bacterium | reverse complement strand
GTTCGGCGATGTGATCGTCCCGTTGCACGACTTGCGTAAGCGCGTCGATATACTTGGCTTCAAGTTTCTTATAATCTTCGGGCATTTCTTCGCCAAAGAGTCTGCTAAGAAACGACTTAGCGAATCCTTGATCTAAAATCTCGCGAGCCGTCATAATTTTCTCCTTTTTGACTCCTTCGGCTTCTACGTCGGGCGGACTCGTTTCGCCGCGCTACTCAAGAATATAGTCGAAATTACGCAAAAAACAAGTCGAGTCGACAATTTGTCAACTCGACTTTCGGCGTTTTGTTACGTCAAAACGCAAAAACCGCCCGTTATGAAACGAGCGGTTTGATCGGCGTTTATTCTGAATCGTTTATTCGATCATTTTTCTTCGTTCTCGCGTTGAGATTCGCCCTTTCGATGGCGAACGGCGGCGGCGACGAATCCTCGGAAGAGCGGATTCGGCTTGCTTGGCTTCGAACGAAATTCCGGGTGGAACTGCACGGCGACAAACCAAGGATGTTCGTCTATTTCAACGGCGTCGACAAATTTTCCGTCGGAACTGGCGCCGGCGAAGACGAGTCCGCCGTCGGCGAATTGCTCTTTGTAGTCCAAATTGAATTCGTACTTGTTTCGATGGCGTTCTTCCGTTTCAAGCGCTCGATAGGCGCCCGCGCAACGCGAACCGGCGAGTAAGTCGGTTTTGAAGAGCCCTAGTCGAATCGGCTCGTCGTCGCCGTCGGCGTCTTCGCGCGGAATATTGCGGACTTGCTCGGTTCCCATACAGACGACGGGATGATCGGTCGTCTTGTTGAATTCGGTCGAATTGGCGTCGGTCATGCCTAAGACGTTGCGCGCGTACTCGATGACGGCGCATTGCATGCCAAGTCCGATGCCGAAGAAGGGAATTTGTAATTCGCGCGCAATTCGCACGGCGTTAAGCGTCTCTTCTAAGCCGCTTTCGTCAAATTCGCCCGGCACAAGAACGCCGTCGACTTTTTGAAGAAGCCCGCGCATTTCGCGCATCTCGACCTCTTCGCTAGTAACGCGCGCAAAACGCACGCGCGCGGAATTGGCGATTCCGCCGTGATCGAGCGCCTCGTAGATCGATTTGTACGCGTCCTTATGCTTGGCGTATTTCCCGACGACGGCGATCGTAACTTCCGTTTTCGGATTGCGGTATTTCGCCAGCAATTCGTTCCAATCGCTCATATCGGCTTGCTTCGTGTTTGCCAGTCCCAAACGTTCGACGATCATTTGATCCAAATTACGATCGTGCAAAATATTGGGAACTTCGTAGACGGTAAACTCCGCGTCTTTTTCTTCGACGACGTGCTTGCTCGGAACGTTGCAGAAGAGCGCGATCTTGTCGAGGTCGTCTTGTTCGATCTCGTGTTCGGTGCGACAAATAATGAAGTCGGGCTGGATTCCGAGGCGCCGGAGCATACCGACGCTGTGTTGGGTCGGCTTCGTCTTCAATTCGCGAGCCGCCTTCAGGAAGGGCACAAGCGTCAAGTGAACGTAGACGCAGTTTTCCTTGCCGACGTCGAGCGAATACTGACGAATCGCTTCTAAGAACGGCTGTCCCTCAATGTCGCCGACCGTGCCGCCGATTTCCGTGATTACGACGTCGACGTCGGGCGTCGAAAGACGATCGATACAGGATTTAATTTCGTTCGTGACGTGCGGAATCACTTGAACGGTTTTGCCGCCGTATTCGCCGCGACGTTCTTTGTCGATAACCGTTTTATAGATACGACCGGCGGAACGACTGCTGTAACGCGACAAGGGCGAGTGCGTAAAACGTTCGTAGTGCCCTAAGTCGAGGTCGGCTTCGCTACCGTCGTCGAGAACGTAAACTTCCCCGTGTTGAAACGGGCTCATTTTACCCGGATCGACGTTCATATAGGGATCCAGTTTTTGCATACGAACGGAAAGTCCGCGTCGTTCAAGCAACATTCCGATCGAAGCGCTTGTCAGTCCCTTGCCTAACGAACTTACGACGCCTCCGGTAACAAAGATATGTTTGGTCATAACGGATTCCTTTATATTGTCAACTATTCGACGCCTTTCAATCGTCGTTGCGCGCAAGGCGAGACGAGAATCTGTCGTTTAAATCGTCATATTTATATCACGACGCAAAACTAGCCTAATCAGAAACGACGGAAAAATCGCAAAAATTAGACGTCGTGTCAAGCGCCGTTTTTTTTTTATCGTTAAAAACGCGCTCTAACGATCGATTTAGAGTCGAAAAATCGACGCGCAAACGCGCCAAGATTTACGACCAAGCGAAAAAAAAAAGAATTAAGAGAGCGAACCGACCGCCCGATCACTCCCCGAAAATTCACGCGGATATTATATAAAAGATTCTAAACTTTGGAAGAGCCTAGTTAAGTTTTTTTTCAAAAAATTCGAACTCAAAAAATCCCCTTGATTTTTCTTTTCAAGGGGAAGACGTTTTCAAAGAACCGATTTCATACGACTCCGTAGCGACTTTTTAAATTTTATGAGATCAATGAAGTCTCATTCCCGGCTTTGCGCCTTCGTCCGGGCTCGTCACGAAGACGTCGGGACCGCCGGGACCGGCGGCGACAATCATACCCTCGCTAAGACCGAATTTCATCTGGCGGGGTTGCAAATTGGCGATGAAGACGACCAAGCGACCGATTAACTTTTCCGGCTCGGGATAGGCCGCTTTAATTCCGGCGAAAACTTGGCGCGTTTCGGTTCCGCCGAGCGAAATCTTTAGCTTCAGGAGTTTGCGCGCTTCTTTGACTTGTTCCGCTTCGACGATTCGACCGACGCGCAGATCGATTTTTTCAAAATCTTCGATAGTGCAAGTTTCACTCAGAGGCTCGTCGACGAGCGTTTGCGCGGAATCGAACCAAGGGGCGATTCCGGCGGGTTCAGAGTTTTCAGCGGAGACGGCTTCAACGGCGTCCGCGTTTTCGGCGGGCTTGAGCGTGTCTTTCGATTCTTCTATCATCGCTTCAATTCCTTCTTTTGGCACGCGCGTCATCATAAACTTATATTCGCCGACCTTTGTTCCAAGCAAAGGCGTTTGCGCGTCGTCCCAATTTGTTATCTTCGTATCGAGCAGTTCTTCCGTTTTCTTTGCAAGGTCGGGCAGGACGGGCGCCAAATAGACGACGATTTGCCTAAACAAGTTCAAACTGACGGTAACGACGTCTTGCAACTTTTTCTTCGCGGCGTCGCGTTCTTCTTGAGTCGCGTTTTCGTCTTTTTCGAGCTTCGCCCATTCTTTTTTCAAAGTCCACGGCGCGTTTGCTTCGACGTACTGATTCGCGCGATAGCCGCACTCGAGAATCGTTCGAATCGCCTTGCCAAAATCGCAAGTTTCGTAATTGGCGGCGATTTCTTCCGACTTGGACGCCGCTTCCTTGAAGAGTCCGCCGTCGTCCGGGTAGACTTCGGACAGACCCGTCAGATTCGCAAATTTTGCCGTGCGACTCGCTAAATTAACGACGACGCCCACTAGGTCGGCGTTGACTTTTAATTCTAATTCTTCCAAATTCAAATCAAGGTCGTCGACTCGCGAACTAGTCTTCGTCGCAAAGAAATACCGCAAATAGGACGGATCGAGATGCTTCAGATACGTTCGCGCCAAAACGAACGTGCCTTTTGATTTCGACATCTTTTCGCCGTCGACCGTCAGGAACCCGTGAATATGAACCTTTTTCGGCAAATTAAAACCGGCGGTTTTTAAGGACGTCGGCCAGAAAAGCGTGTGGAAATAGGTAATGTCCTTGCCGATGAAATGGTGAATTTCCGTTTTCGGATCGCGCCACCAGTCGTCGACGTTTTCGCCGTTCTTTTCGCACCATTCGAGGGTCGAACCAATATAACCGATCGGGGCGTCGAACCAGACGTACCAGTAATTGTCGGGCGAGTCTGGAATTTCAAATCCGAAATACGGCGCGGGGCGGGAAACGTCCCAAGGCCAAAGCTCGTCGGAAAGGAATTGATTTTTAAGATAATTGGCGATTTCGGGCTGGAGAACGTCCGAATTGACAATACTGCTCAGCAAGAAGTCGCGCGCCTTTTCGATTTCGACGAAAAGATGTTTCGCTTTGCGTAGTTCGGGCGTCGCGCCGGAAAGCGCGCTCTTCGGATCGATCAACTCGGTCGGAGAATAGACCGCGCCGCATTCGCAACTATCGCCGTATTGGTCTTTTTTCCCGCATTTCGGACAAGTTCCGCGAACGAATCTGTCGGCGAGAAAACGTCCTTCGACGGGATCGAACAACTGTTCGATTTCTTTTTCGACAATGAAATCCGCCTTACGAAGCGCCGCCCAGATTTCTTCGCAGAATCGACGCGTTTGAGGTGAGTTCGTACTCCCGTAATTGTCAAACTCTATTCCAAAACCGGCGAAGTCGGCGCGGTGCGCTTTGTTGACTTCCGCGATGAATTCCTCTTCCGTGACGCCCTTCTTTTTTGCGGAGATGGTAATCGCGGCGCCGTGCGTGTCGTCGGCGCAGAAATAACGGCAGTTTTCCCCGCGCAACTTCTGGAAACGAACCCAAACGTCCGTCTGGATATACTCGACCAAGTGCCCGATATGTATGTCGCCGTTTGCGTAGGGCAACGCGCTCGTAACTAAGATTCTTCGACCGCCCATAAGTCCTCGCCCAAAGCCGCGCGTCCCAAGACGGCGGATTAAACTATTAATACCTGCTTTTTTCCCGCTTCTTAAGAAACGAAAAACGCGTTTGCTAAAATCGAAGCGCGCTCAAAGGAAACGCGTTCGATATTGCAAGCAAACTTTAACCAAACGTAAACGCTCGCGGAAATTTGCCAATGTCCAGCGGCGCGATTCGACTTGAACCTTGCCTTCGGCGCGTCCGTTTTTATTCCGCCGTATGAACGACGCATCGCAGGAAAGATTCGCGTTTCGACGCGTCGACCCGGCTCGTTCCAATTCAATAGATTCTAGCGGTCGCCGCCTCGAACCTCGACGTATTATACCGCCTTGACCGGGGCCACGCAAGTCCTTGTTTCGTTAGTTTGTCATTTTTTTGTCGTCGTATGGATTTATTGAACAAACGTCGCGTAGGAACCGTCGCTCGACGTTGCGTCGAACAAATTTTTTACGGGTTTTGCAGTCGACGCGTCGTTTGAAAGTTCGCGTGTTTTTCACGAACCGTCAGACGCTAATTCTTCCGATGTGCGTTGTTTTCCGTAAACGGACGCTTTTGAGTTTGTCGGATAATTTCGCTTTTATTACGAACGCGTTTTCGGCGGCGTCCTAAAAATTTTTCGATAAACAAGGAAAAAAACGTTCTTATCGATTGTCAAACGCATAAAAAGTCTTTACAATATCAAGGGCGCCGTCTACAGAATTTGAATCGACTCGAGTTCTGTGAAGAATAGTCGTCGCGTTTTTCCTCGACTTGGCGTTTTCTTATATCGGAGCGTCGTTTTGTTTTGAACGTCGTTCTTGAATAGAATCAGCAACGATTTTTCGGAGTATTTCAGTGTCGAACGTTCAAAATAAAAAATACGCGACTCTGGCGGAAGTTCGTTCCAAGGAATTTTTGGGGCATCCCGTCGGGTTGTGGGCGCTGTTCACCACGGAAATGTGGGAGCGCTTTTGTTATTACGGCATGCGCGCTTTGCTTGTTCTCTATCTTATCTCGACTTTGACGGATTCTAATCCGGGTTTCGGGTGGACGGAACAAAGCGCCAACGAGCTTTACGGGTGGTTTACCGGAATGGTCTATCTTTTCCCGTTGCTCGGCGGTTATCTTGCCGACCGTTTTCTCGGTCAGCATCGCTCGGTTCTTCTTGGCGGCGTTTTGATGGCGCTTGGCGAATTTTGCCTCTTCTATACCGAATATTTCCGTCAAACGGCGACGACGACGATTACAAGCGTAAACGCTCCGACGGCGTTTTGGTGTTTTATGTTCGGGCTGTTTTTGATCACGCTCGGGAACGGGTTCTTTAAGCCTTGCATTTCCGTAATGGTCGGCGAACTGTACGAAAAGAACGACCCGCGACGAGACGACGCCTTCAACATTTTTTATATGGGCATCAACGTCGGCGCGTTCTTTAGCCCGTTGGTCGCCGGTTCGATCGGAGAAAAAGTCAGCTGGCACTGGGGCTTTTTGACCGCCGCGATCGGGATGACGCTTGGTCTGATCACCTATTCTTGCTTGCGTCCTAAATATCTTGGCGCCATCGGTATGAAATCGAGGGGCGACGACGCCGAATCGACGGAAAACGCTTCTCAAATGGAAGAGGCGAAAAAAGCGGCGACGAAAGAGGAAGCGAAAGAAGTTAATAAGAAAGCGCCTCTTTCGAGAGTCGAAATCGATCGAATCGCCGTCATTCTTACGCTGACGTTCTTCTGCATTGCGTTTTGGTCCGTCTTCGAACAGGCGGGCACGTCGCTGAATATTTTTGCCGACAAAGAGACGAACCGCCAAGTGCCGCACGCCGTCGGTCGAAACGTGCCCGGCTTCCTTGCCAATCAGGACGAATTTGACGCCAAGAACGCCGTTCGCGAGCTTGAGTCGAATCTTTACGAGCTGAATCGTCTGTTGCAAAACTCCGCGACTCAAACTTCTGAAACGAGCGGCGAGAAAAAGACTGTTCTACCTCTTGATCCGATCGCCTTGGCGGAATTCGAAGTCGAAGAATTTGCCTCGAGCGAAGAGATTCTCACGGAACTTCAGGAAGCGACCGCCGCTGTTCAAGATTCCTACGACAATGCGAAATCGTCGTTAGACAAGGCGAACGAAGCGCGCATTAAGGCGGGGCAGGCGCTCTTGACGCTGGAAACGGACGATTTTGCCGCGTTACTGGAAAAAAGCGCCGCCGAACAAGAAGAAATTAACAAACTTGTCGACGAAGCGTTCCAAGCGCGCGCCGAAGAGTTTGTCGACGCCGACGAAGAAGCGATCGATTCGTTCAAACAGGGCTTGCGCAAGGACGTTGAAAAACGACTTCAAAACGAGTTTGTCGCGGGCGAGAAAAAGAAGATCGATCCTGAAACCGCCGTCTACACCTTCCCGACCACGTGGTATCAATCGATCAATCCCCTTTGCGTCGTTATTTTTGCGCCTTTGTTCAACGTGTTGTGGGGCGCTTTGCGACGCCGCAAATTGGAGCCGTCCACGCCGGTTAAATTTGGGATCGGCTTAGTGTTGCTTTCGATAGCGTTTCTTTTTATGATACTTGGCGCGTTGCATTCGGTAAGGACGCACGGGAACGCGGGCGCTTATTGGTTGCTTTGTACTTACGTTTTCTGCACGTGGGGCGAGCTTTGTCTCTCGCCCGTCGGTTTGTCGATGGTTTCCAGACTTGCGCCGGCGAAATACGCGTCGTTGCTGATGGGCGTTTGGTTCCTTTCGAGCGCCGTCGCAGGGTATCTATCCGGAAAATTAGCGGCCGTGTTGGGATCGAGCGGCGGACGCGTCGCGTTCTGGTTCGGCGACAAAGGCGGTTTGGCGGACTTCTTCCTGATTATGACTCTTGCGCCGATGATCGCAGGACTCGTCGTCTTCTGCCTTGCGCCGAAATTGCGTAAAATGATGCACGAAGAGAAGTAGCGGGATCGCAACGCGCGTTTTTCCGCGCGACGTCTTTTATCGCAGACCGCTCGTTTTTTACGGGCGGTTTTTTTTGTTTGCCGCAGTTTTCATCGCGTTTTATCGGACGCCTTGTCATATTGGTCTAGGTCGCTATAATTTCTAGTCTACCGGCGTCGGCAAACGCAAACGGACGATTCGAGACGTTTTGGCGTCGTTCGTTCCTTTTTACGACGTCGTTTTGTAAGTACGCATTGTCGAATTTTAGGATTCCTAGAATGGGCGAACCTAACCGCAATCGCGCGATAGAGTCTGTCGCGCGTCGTGTCGTTCCCTCCGGGGCGTCGTCTGATTTTGACGGAGCGCCGACCGAGTTTTACGGAAAAGACGTTTTTAACGCCTTCGCGATACGGAAATTCCTCTCGCGCGGAGCTTCAGAAAAGTTGCTCGCGACGATTCAGGAAGGAACAAAATTAGATGCAAACGTCGCTGGAGACGTCGCGCACGCTATGAAAGACTGGGCGATTTCGCGCGGCGCCACGCATTTTGCGCACTGGTTCCAGCCGATGACGGGCGGCACCGCCGAAAAGCACGACGCGTTCCTTGAAGTCAACGAACAGGGCGAAGCGATTATGACGTTTTCCGGGCGAAATCTCGTCAAGAGCGAGCCGGACGCGTCGAGTTTTCCTTCGGGCGGATTGCGAAGCACTTTTGAAGCGCGAGGTTACGCCGCGTGGGATCCGACGAGTCCCGCGTTTGTCAAGCGTAATCCTTGCGGCGCCACGCTTTGCATTCCTTCCGTCTTCTGTTCTTACACGGGCGAGGTTCTGGACAAAAAAATCCCGTTGCTTCGTTCAATTCGCGCGTTGAAACAAGCTGTCGTTCGGTTTATGAATTGCTTTAACGTTCCGACCGCTTCCCCGATTATCACGTTGGGCGCCGAGCAGGAATATTTCCTTATCGACAGGAATTTCTATCTATTGCGTCCCGATCTGTTGCAAACGGGGCGCACGTTGTTTGGTTCCCATCCGGCGAAGCGCCAGCAGTTAGAAGACCACTATTTCGGCGCGATCAAGGAGCGCGTCGTCAAGTTTATGGCCGAAGTCGAAGAGGAACTTTGGCGACTCGGCATTCCGGCGAAGACGAGGCACAACGAAGCCGCGCCCGCGCAATTTGAACTTGCGCCTACTTATGAAGAATTGAATCTTGCCGTCGATCACAATATGCTGACGATGGAGATACTTCGACGCGTCGCGGAAAAGAACGGATTGGTCTGTCTGTTGCACGAGAAGCCCTTTGCCGGAGTCAACGGTTCGGGCAAACACAACAACTGGTCCGTGACATACGGCGGACGCAATTTGCTCGAACCGGGCGACGATCCGCGACGCAATCCGATTTTCCTCGCGTTTCTGACGGCGATTATCAGAGCCGTCGATTTGCACGCCGACTTGTTAAGATGTTCGACGGTCACGGTCGGAAACGATCATCGACTTGGCGCGAACGAAGCTCCGCCGGCGATTATTTCGATTTATCTCGGCGAACGTCTTACGGAAACGTTGCAACAAGTCGAGGCGGGCGTTTTTGAAGAGTATCGCTCGAGTCGACGTCAACTCCAAGTCGGAATCGAAACGACTCCCAATATTAAAGGGGACGATTCCGATCGTAATCGCACCAGCCCATTCGCTTACACGGGCAGTAAATTTGAATTCCGCGCTTGCGGCTCGAGTCAATCTTGCGCGGGCTTTAACGTTTTCCTTAACGTCGCCGTCGCGGAATCGTTGGACTA
>JAZUGM010000136.1:0-9522 GCA_045641205.1 Thermoguttaceae bacterium | reverse complement strand
GGAGAAGGATTCTCCCGGTTTAACCGATAAGCAAATTTGTACGGCGTTCCGTTGTTGCGTTCACGTAGTTGAACAAACGCGTAAAAGTTTTTGCGAACGTGGATTGCAAGTAACGTTGAAAGGTTTGCCGCGCGCGAAAAGACCGCCGTTCCTAGACGGCGAACAGGAGGCGAAAATCATCGCGCTTCGATTAAGTTCCCCTCCCAAAGGTCGCAACGGTTGGACGCTGCGTCTGTTAGCTGAAAAGGCTGTCGAACTACAAATTTGCGAAAGGATAAGCTATCAGACGGTGAAAAAAGTTTTAAAAAAACAAAAATGACGTCAAAACAACGCGTCGAGTATTATGTGATACCGCCCAAAGCTAACGCCGAATTTGTCGCCGCGATGGAAAGAACGATCACAACATATCAAACGCCCTACGACGCCAAAACGCCGGTCGTTTGTATGGACGAACAACCGATCTCGCTTCACGCAGACCACGCGGGACGCGAGCCCGTTGAAGAAACGATAAATCATTGCAAACGCGTTGATTATCAATATGTTCGCAAGGGAACGGCTTCAATTTTTATGTTTGTCGAGCCTCTGACTGGTTTACGTTGGGTAAGCGCTCGCGAACGTCGAACCAAACGTGATTGGGCGTTGGAAGTCGCCGCGCTCGTGAAAAACTTTCCAAACGCGCAAAAAATCATTCTGGTTTGCGACAATTTGAACACTCATACTTACGGCGCGTTTTATGAAACGCTTCCCCCCGCCGAGGCGGCGCGGCTTTGCCAACTGGTTGAAATACGTCATACGCCTGTTCACGGGAGCTGGCTAAATATTGCGGAATGTGAATTAAGCGTTTTGACGCGGCAATGTTTAAAAAAACAACGCTTTCCAACGTTCGAATTGTTACAAGCAGAAATATACGCTTGGAACATTACGCGAAATGATCGCAAAAAAACTGTCGAATGGCAATTTACAACCGAGGACGCAAGAACTAAATTGAGGTTCATTTACCCACAGTTATAAAGTTCACTCAACAGTAGGTTTGTTTTTGTGTTTTGCTTACAATACCAAACGAGTCCTTTTTGTATACGTCAATTGGGTTGGATGGGTTTCTTATTTTCTAAAAAGTGGGGAAAGTACAGAAACCAAGTTCCAACAGTTTTTCACGAATCAACTCGACGTCGGCGACGGCATATTTAAGATCGGCAAACTTGGCGTAATCGTTGACGCCGACCAAAAGCGCGCGTTTCACGCCGTCCGTCGGAACAATGGCGAGATTCTTTCTTCCGCTTGGCATTTCCGTCTCGTCGGACGTCATCAATTCGGCAAAAGGATTTGTTTTGTCGCTCAAATCGTCGTCCTCCGCGCGGCGATCCAATCGCGGTCGCTCTGCGAAAGGATCGTCAGAGAAATTTCACACCATCAGCGCGAGGTCTTAAGAATCGCCTTCGTTCCGTCGTCTGTCAACCCGACAAACTCCTCTTCGACGTCGTATTCTCCCGACGTCCAAGTTCAAACGTCGTCGGCAACCGTTGCGACAACCGTAACGGTTATAACAACGACGACTGTTAGCAAACGTAAAAAACGGCACATTTCGAAATCTCCAAACATAACAAACAAAGTCGCTATTAGCCGAGCCGTAAGCGTTCACAAAAAAAACATTGAGCGCGAATCGCCGCGCAAGCGGCGCGTTTTCTTACGCCGTCCGCCCGTCTAAAGGCGGACGACTTATCGCGCGCGCCTTCGGCGCGATTCCAACGCGCCCCCTGTCAAAATATTCCGTGAACGATTACGCCGAGCCGACGCCGCAAATTATAAACGAACGTTTATGAGAGTCAAGTAAAATCGAATTCTTTGAAAATTTCCCAAACGCGACGTATGCGCATCGGCTTACACCGCCGGTTCGTCCGCGACGCTTTCCGTGAACGATAACAAAATCATATTATTCGACGCCCCAAAGTTCGAACGGAGCCCAATAAAACGGATCGCGCCATTTCTTCTGGCGTCGCGTCGCAAGTTTCGCGTCACGCAAAGCCTTCGAGTAGTCGACGAGCGCTCCGGACGCTTCGGTTTGAAAGACGTTTTCGATAAACGAAGAAACACAATACGCGGCGGAGGAGTCGCTTAAAGACCACGCTGTCGTCATTGCGCGACGCGCGCCCGCGCAAAACGCGGCGCGACCAAGCGAATAGACGCCCTCGCCAAGCTGAATGGATCCCCCCCCAACGTTGCACGCGCTCATCGCGCAAAGACGGCATTTCGACAAATCCAAGTCTTCTAGTTCAGACACGGTTAAAAAGCCGTCGTCCTCGTGTGAGACGCCGTCGCCGGTCGCCATCGCCAACGCGCCAAATTGATTACCGTTAGAATCGTCTACAAAACCGTGCGTCGCCAAATGCGCGATCTCGACTTCGGAAAGCGACGCGCGCAGATTCTTTTCCGTCGCCGACGCGCCAGTCAAACGCGTCAAACGTTTGCCGTATTCTCGACAAAGAGCCTCGACGTTCGACGATTCCCGTTCCGTTCCTGGAAGGGGAATCAAAACGCGTCGCAACTGTTCAAGACTCGTCGCTTCAAGACGGAGCTTCGCGATCGTTTTGTCAAACGGAGGATACGCGGGATTGCCAAGCGTCAAAACGTTTGAAATCGTTCCATCGTCCCTCCTCGCCGCTTCCTTTAACCGACGATAAACCTTTATCGACGGCGCGTAAACGACGGGGGGACAAACGTCAAGAAAATACTTGCGCTCCATCAAATTAGGATCGACGACCAACGACTCGAAAGGAAGCGTCCAAAGCGCTCCGTCTGGCAATATTAGAACGCGTTCGCAGTCGCCGCGTGTCAAGACGTTTCGAACCTCCTCGTCGGGAATCAAGATATTCCAAAGCGCGTTTAATTTCACGTCCGTTTGGGGGGCGGAAGGTTGTTTGCCGTTGGGCGTTCCGGCTAGGTCGTCCAAAACGCCGTCCCGACCGTTTCGCAAAACGCGCTCGATCTTACCGACACGTAACGGTCCCGGTTCAATCCTCCATTCGGGCGCGACGCATTTGCAACGTTCCGCAATCTCTTCCGAAATAACTAACGGCAGGAGTTTCGGAGCGTCAAGTCCGCTTCCAAACGCGATCAGATAAACAGACGCTCGGGAAGAATAGTTCTCCGTCGCCATACTTCTATAAAGATTCCCGTCTTTGGCGGCGACTTCGTTTAATTCAAACAAATCAAAAATAGGTTCGGAAAACGCCGCGAATTCCAACGCCAACGTTTTTGTCTTCTTCAAATCGGCGCAAATCGTAGCAAAATCAACCTTCTCCTTTCCAACGTCTAAAATCGGACGTCGCGCGGCGGTTAACGCGGCGACTTCACGTATTTTGGCGCGCGCCGCAACGATTTCAGCGTTCAAATCATAGAGCGAGGAACGATATTCGGAATCGGTCGTTTGACCGGCGACTCGACGTTTCAAGAGCGCTTCAAATCGCGCCTCCAATTCGTTTAACAGACGTTCCGCTTGAACGCGTCGTCTTGTTTCGGCAGAAGAGTTTCCAACGCCTGTTTTCAACCCGTTCATTGCCGCGCGCAATCCGATCGAACGAATAAACTCGATTGTTTCAAAGCACGAATTAACGTCGCCGAGCGAGAAATAGTACTCGACAAGCGAATGTGCGGAATCGTTTTGAACGTCGAAAAGAAATTTGCCAAGTTCAGCGTCGCCGCCGTAAAAGTCGTTAGCCGCTTCAAACGCAAGTTCAAGACTTCGACGATAGGCTCTCGCGGCGTTTTCACGCAAATTTTGCAACAGTTCGTCGTAACTTTCCAGTTTCTCTCCAGCAACGTTCTCGCGCTCGTCCTCCAATTCCGCCGCAAAATCAAACAAGACACGTCCGCACTCGCCGTACAAACGCGTCCCGTCAAGCGAATTGCCGGGATTGTTTTCAAAAGCGGCGATCGTTTCGTCAAGCAACTCCGCAATTCGTTTGGAATCTCCCGTCTCGCGAAAAAAATCGATTAGTTCTAAAGCAACCTCGACGTATTCCGACGAACCGGCGCCTAAAAGTTCGCCAAACGTTTTCCGGGCTCGTTCGTAAAACTCGAGTGACTTGTCGAAATTCTCCTGTTTTCGAAGCGAAGCCTCTTCGGCGTCCAAGTCTTGTTTCGAAACGTATTCGGAACGATAATAAAGCCCAAGAGAACGATAAACTTGCGCCGCTTGATAAGAATTATCGCCAAAACGCGCCGCGTTAATTTCCAACGCGCGTTCCAACATTTTCTCCGCGTTTAAAGAATACTGCAAATACGAACAGTCGGTCAAATCCTCGACACTTGCGAGCGTTTGATCCTCGGAAAACCGAAAATCATATGCTAGGCGGTTTTTACGTTCTAACGAATAACGCGCAAGATCGTTCAACGCGCGCGCTAGGTCGGGATCGTCTTTAGGAACGGCACGTCGCCGTAAAAGCCAAACTTTTTCAACATATTTCCAAGCCTCCGCGTGATCGTCCAATCTTCGAAACGCCGTAAAAAGCGTTTCGTAAATATCCGCCAAAAGCGCGGGTTCGTCTTTTGCCGACGTCTCGACAAGTTTGCAGACAAAAATAGCGTCGCGACAACGTCCCTTGCGCAAATAAAAAACGCCAAGTCGACTCAACGTTTTCGCGCATTCAAGTCGTTCCGCAACGCTCAGGAGACTCAAATCGACGTCGACCATTTCGCGAATCAGCCAGTCGGCTTTTTCAAAATCGTCTTGATTGACGGCGTTGGTAAGTTCTCGGACAATTTTCGTCGGCTCGTATGTCGTAAGATTCATTTTTTCGGCAAACGTCAATTTGATCGACGCTAAAAAACATACAAAGACAAAAACAAATCGCGTCGATCGTCTGTAAGCCATACGTCGTTCTCCTTCTTGATTTTTTTGCAAGCGTTCACGGAAAACAAGCCCAGTAAGCCACCGAATTTAATTCGACGGTTGGCGTGGAATTACCAAAAAACGAACGATTTCAGAAAAGAACGCGTCGACAAGCGCTCGATTATTTGACGCGTCTCCATATCTGCGGCGCAGAAACGATTTTTTCCATCACGTCGTCAAGATTCTTCAAATTGAACGGCAAATCAATTTCGTCAAGCGCTCCGCTTTCGCGCGCATCGGCGACCGCGCGTTGCGCGTTCATAAGCGATTCGCTCATCTCCTGTGAAATAATCGCGGTTAGCTTCATTTCGTCGTCGGACGGAAACTCGATTTTCGCTTGCACGTCGTACAAATCGGAAAATTCGTCGGCTTTGAACGTAATAAAGCCGTTGGAAATTTCATATTCGGACGTTTTTTTCATCTTCAAATTAATCATCGGGCTTTCTACAAAAGATTCGCACGTTCCGTCTTCGTGGTAGATCGTCGTCGCTTTCGACGTCAAGCCTATGATCGACTCTTCGCGAATCCACACGCCAATGATTTTCTTTCGTAATTCCTCGTCTTTGTTTATCGATTCGGCAACATTATCCTCTTTAACGTTAGTTAACTCTTCGACAGATTCGCCGAAATCTTCGACCTCAATGGATTCTTCAACGGATTCCGCGTCGTCGTCAAACTGAATAGGTTCTTCGAGATATTCCGCGTCGTTTTCGACTTTAATAGATTCTTCAACGGATTCGGCGGCGTCAAACTGAACAGGTTCTACGGCGGGTTTCTCGTCGTCTTCGACCTTACTAGGTTCTTCTGCGGAATTCGCATTGTCCTCAATCTTGACGGACGCTTCAACCTTTGCGTTAAATGGAACTCCAGTAACAGGCGCGCAAGGTTCGACGCTTTCCAACGACATCGGATCCCATTGGAATCGACGCCAAACGAATCCATAAGTTCCTTGCGCTGGAACTATGCAAACGGTTTCGCCGCAATCTTGACGGTAAGCGCGAACCGTATGGAACGCGTGACGTAAACGAGTCGTTTTAAACGCCTCGGCGTCGACGCCCTCGAATAAGGCGACTATAAGCGCAAAAGCGACTGTCGCCGTCGTCAGTTTCTTATTAATCATATGCACAATCTCCAAAAGAACTAAAAACAAACGAACTCGATTACGTAAACGCAACGCTATAGTTTATTAAACTCTTCCGTTGAAACGTATCTTATTTGAAAAACGACGCGCGTCCGTTCTTCGTTGGTTATTTTTTCCGTTGTAACGTTAGACGTAAATACGCCGCCCTCTACAACGCCCCCGTTGTCTCCTCGAATAGGTTCGCGCGAGACGCCCAATAGTTTGGGAATCGAAAACATCACGGTGATTAACCCGATTTCATCGGCGTAATTACGTCGCGCAGCCCAAGATTGGTCGACGTTCCCAATTAAAAAACGTTTTCCAACTCCGTTTTTAGCGTTCAAAAAACCTTCAAGCGTCAATTTAACCTCGCCCTCGCTCTCCGATAGCTTGAGGATAAAACGGCGCGCCTTTTTTAAATCGACGCGAGGAGCAAGAGACGGATCGTCTTCTTCGAAGACTTTCTCTTTCTTAGGCAGTACGTTCTCCGGCGTTTCCAACGTGTCGCTCAATTGAGAAAGAACTCCGAGCCCGTCGACCAAAACGCGCGCGTAACACTCGTCGACATATTGTTCGTCGGCGCCGAATAGTCGTTTGTCGACCGTTAGGCAAATTTCAAATTCCTCGCCTTGATCAAGCGGAACGTAATATACGCCGTCTTTGACGCGTCCGTTTCGTAAAACAAACTCCTCGTCGCTTCCCACCGGACGAGCATAAATACGCGCCCCGTATGGAAGCGATTCGTCTTCAAACGGATTGCTTTTATTCTTTAATTGCGCTTGTATTTCTTCGTTTTCTTCAACGACAATACGAGAAACAACGCCGTCTTCTGAAACAACGCGTTGTTCGTCAAACGCATTCTTGTCCGTTGCGCTTAAACTTGGCGGCAACGTAAAAGACGCGCCTTGCGTCGCCAACTCGTCGGAAGTCAAAAAAACGGTTTCAAAACATTCAAGTCGTTCTCCCGATTTTAAGTCGGTTAAAACCCAAGACAAATCAACCGTGTTCGTCGATTTTCTCTCGATTCCCCCGTTAAGCGTGGCGTCGACATTCGCTTTAATCAACTTGTCTTTCGCGCTAAAACCAAGGTCTTCGACCGAAATTTTTTTTCTTTGCAACAGTTCCAACGACTCTTCGCGACCGGCGACGCGCACTTTTCTCATCGTCGAATCGTATTCGTCGTAACACGCCAACGTCGAACGAAAACGATCTGCAAATACGCTGGGAAGTCGTCCGTAAAGAGACGGATCGACGACCGCTTCGGTGGAACTTGTTTTAAATTCAGGAGCGACTAGCAAGACGTACTTTGTTTTTCCGCTACTCTCGACGTACTCGGCAAGACGTCTTTTCAACGTTTCACAGCCTAACGCGATCGTCTCGTCCGATTTACGAACCGGTCTTGGTAAAGAAAAATCTTGACGTTTATTGCCTTTCCAAAGAACCGGCGTCTGAAGTTCCATCGTCGCGTCGTTTTTCGAAACGGCTTCAACTCTGACTCTAACGTACTGAAACAGCTCGTCAAGCGTGATCTTTCCGTCTCGATCACGGTCGGCAAATCCGCGTAATCCGTCGGCAAACCAATAAAGAAACAGAGATCGTTTCTTTTCGCCCCATATCCAACTTTTTTGATTGCACGAACTGCTTGCAAGCGTCGCGACGTTAGAATCGTACCCGTCATTAAAAGCGCGCGCCAACGAGTAAGAACCGTCGGACAAATCGTCTAGATTCTTGCTCGTCCCCGAATAACAAGCGTCGACGACAATAAGACGCGATTTCGCCTTAGATTCCTCAAATTTTTTACGAATCCAAGCAAACGGAACGGCGGCGGTCTTAAACGGTTCCTTCGCCGTCTTAAAATTTAGCATCGGAAAATAATATTTACCCTCGGAATCTTTCACGCCGTGTCCTGACAATATCAAGAGAGCCGAGTCTTCTGAAGTTAGACTGTCAAACCATTCGGTCGTCTTGACTTCAAAAGCTCTTTTTGCACGGTCTTCCGAATTGTCTTCGAAGTTTTCCTCAACGGGATGATCATAAACAAGAAGCGTTTCGCTTCCATAATCTTTCATCAAGACGTCGGCAAGATTCGTTAGATCGTCCTCGCCAAAGGGCAAACTTGCGCCGTCGTAGCGTCCTAAGAAGATCGCAAGAGTTCTGAGCTTTACCGTTTCTCGAGGCGCGCTCGTCGGCTCATAGTCGTCCGCAAACACGGAAACTCCGATCAAAACAATCGTAAAAACAAGCGCGCGTTTGAACGGCAACAAACAGGATTTCAAAAGAAACATCTCATTCACGTTGAAAATCATTTTTATCTAAACCGTCAAATTAAAAAAGCCCAAAGACACGACCGTTTGTGGCAAGTCGCAAACCAACGACCTGCGAATTACCGCGCGTTACGACAAACGTGATCGCGCAATTCGATTCGAATTACTCATCGACGCGATACGTCCGTCCTTCGTTCATAAGAAGAACCGATACGTACCGACGTCAAATCAAAACCGCAAAACTTTAGTGTTTTTCATAGTTGAGAAGAACCGCTTGTGGCGCGGAATCTATCTCGATAAGAAGTCCCTTCGTCGCGAGTTCTTCGCCCGAGACGTCGACATAGCCTTCTTTGTCGACGTTCGTTATACGATACGTCGCTTTTTTGTCGAGTCCTTTGAGCGGAAATCTTCCGGCGACAGACTTAGAATCGGGTCGTGCGAACATCTGAACGACGCCCGCGCCCTTCGCCTCGTCGTTGTATTGCCAGCCGACCCAGACGTCTTGACTGGTCGAAATAGACGTCAAGGGATAGTAGTCGGCGCCGAAATAGGGCGCCATACATTCGCGCCAAATCTTCAAGTTCTTACGAACGACGTCCCAATCTGCGGAATCGTCGCGCGCGTCGTAACAGAAATTGAAGTACGGCACGAAGAGCGAACGAATCTTATAGTCGTCGAAAGCGCGCGTCCCGGAGCCGAAGAACGGTATCCAGAGCGCGATTCCGTAAGAATGCGTCTGCTGGCTCATAGGCTCGAGCAAATAGTCGCTACGCAGAAGCGGGACGGCGCGACGCATCGTCTCGAGGTCGTTGCGTCGACCTCCGGAAGCGCAGGAGTCGATTCTCAAGCCGGGATTGCGTTCAAGGAGGGCGTCCCAATACGCCAAGTAGCCTTCGACGTAACGAATTTCAGTAATACCCCGTCGATCCGGTGCGTCGTTCGCGCGCCAAAATTCGAGCGGATCGATATTATAGTCTTGACGATAGAAGTCGATCCCCTCTTTTTTGAGGAGTCCGTCGACGTGATTAATCAGCCATTCGCGCGCTTCGGCGTTACCCAAATTTAAAAGTCGTCCGCAAAGCCATTCGGGATGGTTTTCCGCGATCCAAGACCCTCCTTCAACGCGTTCGGGCTCAAACCAAACGATCGTCTGCACGCCTCGTTCCCTTCCGAAATCGGTAATCGAACGAAAACCGCCCGGAAAACGCGTTTGGTCGACTTCCCAAGTCCCCGTTTGAGCCCAGTTGCCT
>JAZUGM010000135.1:0-5726 GCA_045641205.1 Thermoguttaceae bacterium | reverse complement strand
ATACGGGACGGATTAGAACCCGTAGAAGGCTTATTCGTTTGGTCGTTTATGCGCCGTAGCCCCGACCCCATCCGCCCGCTATGCAGGCGGCTTTCGCGCGTTTTTCGCTTGTGCGAAAAACGAATCTTCACGCGTTGCTTTCTTCCAGTCAACCGCCGTTTTTGGGGAAATACTTTCCGTGAACGCTTACTTTTGTTTTTTACAGTAAACGGGCGTTTTGGGTTTTGTCGGATAATTTCGCTTTGATAGCGGACGGGTTTTCGTCGGCGCCGATCCGCCCGTCGTTGACGGGCGGCTTATCGCGCGACGGCTAGCGCCGTCGGTTCGAACGCAAACCTTGGTCAGCATATTGCGTGAACGATTACAAAAAAAACGCCTAAACTTAGAAAGTAAGAAAGCCGTCGAGCGCTTGCGTTTCTCTGTTCGCGACGTATTTTGGGTAATTCAACGAATCCGCGTATCGTTGATACGCGGATTTCCGTGAACGGTTACGAACAAAAAAGCTCTTTTTTGACGCCTTTCCTCTTGAATCTTTAGCAATCTATATTAAAATGCTGGTAGTTGTGAGAGGCGTCGCGTCGGCGACGTTTGGGTTAGAGTTGGGCGCGTAGCTCAGTTTGGTTAGAGCGCGTCCCTGATAAGGACGAGGTCCATGGTTCGAATCCATGTGCGCCCATTCTTTTTGAAAGAGTTTCGATGATAGGTCGGAACTCTTTTTTTTTATATTGATCGGTTTAGATTGGTCGGCGTATGTTGTTCGGCGTATATTGTTCGGCGTTGGTTTGTTAAAAATTTAAAGTTGAGTCGACGTGATGAAAAAAACGCTTAAGGTCGGATTAATCGGTTTTGGTATGATCGGCAAAGTTCACGCGTTTGGTTACGCGACTTTGCCGTATTACGCGCCGGAACTCGACGTCGTTGGTAAAATAGTCGCGGTTGCGACGCGACTCCAAGAGACGGCGGAACGCGCTAAAGAGACGATCGGCTGCTCGTTTGCGACGACCGATTATCGACAAATAATCGCGTCGCCCGAAATTGACGTCGTTCATATTTGCACGCCGAACGGCGAACATTTGCCCGCGTTGCTTGAAGCGATACGCGCGAATAAGCATATTTATTGCGAAAAGCCTCTTGTAGTCGACGGCGACGAAGCGCGCCAAATTCGCGAGGCTCTTGAGGAACGAAACGACGACGGAACGAAAAAATATCGCGGAATAACTCAAACGGCGTTTCACTTGCGCGGTTTTGCCGCAATTCGACGCGCAAAAGAACTAATCGATTCCGGGCGTTTGGGACAAGTCGTTCAATATCGCGTCGGATATTACCATACGAGCATGCTCTCGCCTGCGGCTCCTTTTCGTTGGAAGCACGACGTCAAAGGCGGTTCGATTCTTGATTTGGCTTCGCATTTGTTCGATCTTGTCGATTATCTTGTCGGACTTCCAAGCGAGCTGATCGCGCAGTCGACGACGCTTTGCGCGACTCGTCCGACGCGCGCGCTTGCGCCGGGCGAAGTTTTGAACGCGGTTCCGTCGAAAAGAGTCCTTGCCGAAGACTCCGTCGTTCTTTTGACGCGCGGACTTGACGAGGCGTCGTCTCGTCGTCGCGTCCCTTGTCTTGAAGCCGACGGAATCTACGAACATCCCGCAAACGCGCAAGTCGAGCGCGGCGTTATGCCGCTTGGCGTCGCCGACGCGTCTAATCCGGCGGCTTTGACCGGCGTTATTGAAGCGACGAAGCTGGCAAACGGCGCCGAAGACGACTTGCGCTTTGAAATTAGCGGGACGCGCGGCGCGTTGCGTTTTTCGTTGATGAATTCTCATTTTCTCGAATTCTTTGACGGAACTCGCGCGTCCGGCGCTTACGGGGGCGAGTCGGGCTGGTTGCAAATAGCGTGCGGAGGACGCTATCCTTTGCCGGAAAGCGAATTTCCTTCTCCTAAATCGACGACGGGTTGGGTTCGCGCGCACGTCGCTTCGCTTGCGACGTTCTATCGTTCGATCGCCGCCAATACGGCGCTAGGACCTGATTTTGCGCAAGCGTTGAGAATTCAAAACGCGCTCGACGTCGCGAAGCGTTCGAGCGTTGGAAGAACTTGGGAACGCGTCTAACGCTTGACGTCGACGCGTTTTTTCCAAGAGGCGACGCCAAAGCGGGATAACGCGGCGTTTTGTCGAAACACGAAGAGACGCGTCGCGCTCCGTTTGGACTATTTTGACAAGGGGTTTAATTGTGTTTGAATTGTGCAAGCCGTTTGAACCGTCGGGGGATCAGCCTCAAGCGATCCAAGGTCTTGTCGACGGGTTCCGTTCGGGCGTTTCTCGTCAAACGTTGCTTGGCGTGACGGGCTCTGGAAAAACGTTTACAATGGCGAACGTCATTCAGGAGATTCAACGACCGACGCTTGTTTTGTCGCATAATAAGACCCTTGCCGCCCAGTTATACGGCGAATTTAAAGCGTTTTTTCCCAATAACGCCGTCTCGTATTTCGTGAGTTATTACGACTATTATCAGCCCGAGGCGTATATTCCGCAACGCGACCTTTACATTGAAAAAGATTCGGCGATTAACGACGAAATCGACCGCTTGCGTCTGGCGGCGACAAGCGCGCTGGTTAGTCGAGACGACGTGATTATTGTCGCAAGCGTAAGCAGTATTTACGGACTCGGCTCTCCGCAAGACTACAAAGATTTGACGGTCGCGCTCAAAGTCGGCGACGAAATCGACCGCGAGGATCTTTTGCGCCGCTTAGTCGACATACAATACGAGCGGAACGACGTTGAATTTGGCAGAGGAAGTTTTCGCGTTAGGGGCGATTCGATCGACGTGCGATTGCCTTACGAAGAATACGCGTTGCGCATTGTTCTATGGGGCGACGAAGTAGAATCGTTGGCGTACGTCGATCCGACGTCGTGTCAAAAGCTTCAAAAACTTGACGACGTTTTTATTTTTCCAGCCAAACACTTCGTTTTGCCCGAAGAACGAATACAAGAATCGATCGTTCGTATTAACGAAGAATTGACGGCGCAGGTCGAAAAATTTCGGCACGAGGGGAAATTGCTCGAGGCGCAACGTCTGATGCAACGAACTCGTTACGATATGGAATTGATTCAAGAGACCGGCGTTTGCAAGGGAATTGAAAATTATAGCGCGATTCTGGCAAATCGGGCGCCGGGCGAGCCGCCGGACACGCTCTTTGATTTTTTTCCAAAAGACTTTTTGCTTTTTATCGACGAATCGCACGTTACCATTCCGCAAATTCGCGCGATGTACGCGGGCGATTACGCTCGAAAAAAGAATCTTGTCGACCATGGGTTCAGGCTTCCGAGCGCGTTTGACAATCGTCCTTTGAAGTTTTCCGAGTGGGAAGAACGTTTGGACAAGGTCGTTTTCGTAAGCGCCACGCCGGGCGAATACGAGCTTAAGGAATCAAACGATCGTATCGTCGAGCAGGTCATTCGTCCGACCGGTTTGCTTGATCCGATCGTCGAAGTCGTGCCCGCCGCTATACAAATTCAACACTTGCACGAGCAAATACTCGAACGCGTCGCGCGTAAAGAACGCGTTTTAGTCACCGCGTTGACTAAGCGTTTAGCGGTGACCGTGTCCGATTATTTTGTTAAGCAAGGCGTCAAATGCCGGTGGTTGCACAGCGAATTGGACGCTTTTGAACGCGTCGATTTATTGCGCGATTTACGCAACGGCGTTTTTGACGTGCTTGTCGGCGTCAACTTGTTGCGCGAAGGGCTCGATTTGCCCGAAGTCTCGTTAGTCGCGATACTTGACGCCGATAAAGAGGGATTTTTGCGGAGCGAGACGTCGCTGATTCAGACGATCGGGCGCAGCGCGCGCAACGTCAACGCGAAGGTAATATTATACGGCGATAAAGTTACGGAATCGATGAGTCGCGCGATCGCCGAAACGGAACGACGACGTAAAATTCAGCAAGAATATAATCTCGCGCACGGTATTACGCCGCAAACGGTGCGACGCGATATTCGCGACGGCATCGAAGCGGACGCCGCTTCGCGAGAGCTTGCGAACGACGCGGTCGCAAAATCCGAAGGCTCCGAATACATAACCTTAGAATATCTCGACGAATTAGAACGCGAGATGTTGGAAGCCGCTGAAAAATATGAATTTGAACGCGCGGCTCTGTTGCGAGATCGCATCGAAAAAATGCGCGAAGAAATAGGTAAAAAAACGACGATTTTCCAGTTTGAACGCCAAGAAAAGAAAGAACGCGGGAAATACGGACGCCGAAGATCGGGCGGAAAATCCAACGGAAGAACTAGCGTTCCTAAGCCGGAGCGTTGACGCGAACAAGCCGCTAGTTTTATCTTACAAAGAGGTGTAAAAATGTCAGATTCTACAAATCGATCCGAACTGTTTACGGCGATCGTCGAGGGCGATTTCGACGTCGCGGAGGAAGCGACTCAAAACGCGCTCGACGCCGGCGCGACGGCTCAGGAAGTACTGGAAAAGCATATCGTGCCCGCGATGGGCGAAGTCGGCGAACTATTTGACGAAGGGGAATATTTCGTTCCTGAATTGATTATGGCTTCGAGAGCCGTGCAGGAAGCGATGAAAGTTCTTGAGCCTTTGCTGCGTCAAGCCGGAGTTGAACGTCTAGGTTGCGTCGTGATTGGCGCCGTCCAAGGGGATATGCACGACATTGGAAAGAATCTTGTCGCGGCAATGTTGGACGGCGGCGGCTTCGAGACGATCGACTTAGGCGTCAACGTGGCGCCGGAAAAATTTGTCGAGGCGGTTAAGAGTCGAGGAGACGCTAAGACGTTTGTCGCAATGTCCGCTCTTTTAACGACGACTATTCCGCAAATGCAACGGACGATCGAGTTGTTTAAAGCCGAAGGCTTGCGCGATTCCGTCAAATTTTTAGTCGGAGGCGCGCCCGTTACGCGCGAATTTGCGGAGTCGATCGGCGCCGACGGATATAGCCAAAGCGCGAACGAATGCGTCGCCGTCGCGCGCGAACTTGCGAAAAGCTGGAGTTGAAACGCTACGGTTGATCAGGAACGTCGATCGGGAATTGCGAGTCGCCTTCCAATTTCCGATATAAAGGCATATGCCTGTAGTAGACTTCCAATATCATACAATTCAGCGACGTCGCGTAGAGTCGTCCTCCTTCGATGCAATGCGCGTCGGCGTTTTCGGGAAACCAACTTCCGCGTTCGTGTCCTTCCATACGTTGCGATTTGATCAACGCTTCACGCGTCGTTTCGTTCCATTTACGCCATAATTCGCCGCCGATATGATGCATCAACTGCGTAGCGTAATAATTATAGTAAGGGTTGTTGAGTTGCGGACCGATTTCCGCCAATCGAGTCGCGCCTTTTAGAAGCTGAGGATTGTCGACGCGCCAATCAAGATAGAGTCGGCACAACAGTCCGATGCTGTCGGTCGCGTTTGACGAGCCGATATTTTCCATATAATTGTATCTACTGCCGTAGTCGAATCCAACGACGTCTTGTAAAAAATCTCGCGCGTTGCGAACAACGGCGTCGGAGACGTAAAGACCGCCAAGTTGACCGCTCTTGAGCGCCATCGTTTGCCAACCGACGACGGACGTGTCGCCCGCCTGTTTGGGCAGATAACGCCAGCCTCCGTCGTCGGCTTGCGCGTAGGCGATATAATCGAGCGCGTCTTGCGCGATATAACCGAGTTCGCGATACCGACTTTTTTCTTGCGGTTTCAACATTGCGTAA
>JAZUGM010000134.1:0-5780 GCA_045641205.1 Thermoguttaceae bacterium | reverse complement strand
ATTCGCCCGTTGCGCTGTTCCATTACGTTGGGATTCCACGGAATTTCCACGTGAATCAGATAATGGCAATAGTTCTGCAGGTCGATTCCTTCGGCGGCGGCGTCTGTCGCAAGGAGAATCCGCACGGGCGAGATTTCAGGCGCGGTTTGAAACGCGGTCTTAATGGCTTCGCGTTCTTCGATAGGCGTCCCCCCGTAAATCGAAGCCAATCTTTCGCCGCCGTATCCTTCGCTCGCCAAAATCGTCTTCAGCCACGAGTGCGTCGCGCGATATTCCGTAAAAATCACGACGCGCTCGTTAGACCAAACGCCGTTTCTTCGAATATGCTTGCCTAGCCAATCGAGAATCGCGCGCGCTTTGGAATCTTGCTTATTCTCGTTTTTCCGCGCCCATTCGTAGAGCGCGTCGAGGTCGTCGCGCTGTTCTTCGGTCAATTCGGGCGCGATTTCTCCGTCGATTTCGAGCAGATCGTTCGCGGCGTCTTCGGCGACGTTTTCGTCGTCGACGTCCTCTTCGACCAACCGGGTCTTTTGACGCAAAAACGATTCTTCGTATTTCTTGACTTCTTTCGGCTTCGGATTCAAGAGCGCTTCGCGATGCTTTTCAAGAGTCGACTTGAAGGCTTGCGGAGAAGAAAAGAGCCTTTTTTTCAATAGGACGTTGACAAATTCGGTCGTAACGCGCGCTCGAGAGCCTTGCGCGCTTTCCAGTCGCGAACTCGTAAAACGACGCAGCACGTCGCTAATTTTGCGTTCTTCGTCCGTATAGTCGATTTCTAAGGATTGAAGACGGCGTTTCGCAAAGACGCGCTCGCCCTCGGAATCGAGAATCGAATCTTTGAGTCGACGAACCATCGCCCGTTGCAGTTGTTCTTGGGACGGTTCGACGGAACGAGAAAAACGCTGGTCGTCGAGCAGTTCAAGCAGGGACGTAAAGGAAGCCTGATACCCGTTGTGCGGAGTCGCCGAGAGAAAAAGACGATGCGTGAAGTGCGGCGCCATACGTTGGATTACTTGCGTTCGTTTGCTTGGCGTCGCGTCGACGTTCGCGCCCGACGGGGCGACGTTGTGCGCTTCGTCGACGATTAAGACGTCGAATTTACGCGGATAGGTTCTTTGGGCGGGCAAGACCTCTTTGAGCAGACGCAAGCCTTCGCCCGTCTTGATCCAGTCCATCGAAGTAATCAAACGAGGATGCGAAAGCCACGGATTGACGCGCAGTCCCCTCTTTCTGCGGAGCGTCTTGAGATATTCCGTATCGACGATGCAAAATTCCAGCCCGAATTTCTCGAGCATTTCCGTCTTCCATTTGAGTTGGAGACTTGCGGGACAGACGATAAAGACGGTTCGCGCGCGATGACGCGTCAACAATTCTTGGACGACGAGTCCGGCTTCGATCGTTTTACCGAGCCCCACGTCGTCGGCGATGAGCAGATTGACGCGCGACATATCGAGCGCGCGAACAAGCGGCTCGAGTTGGTAGTCTTCGATTTCGATTCCGCTTCGAAAGGGCGCTTGGAGCCGCGCGCGGTCGGCGTTCGTAACGGCGCCCCAGCGCGCGGCGTCGAGAAACGCTTCGAGTTCGTCGTTGGAATCGCATCCTTCGACGGAAGGCAAGCCGACGTTTTCCAGAACTTGCGCGCCCGGCTCTAGTTCCCAGACGATTTGCAGTTCTTCGCCCAAGGCGTCTTCGTCTACGGATTCGAGCGAGACGAGCGTTTGCGCGAATTCGCCGCTTTTTCCGCTTGGCAAAACGCCCGAAACGACGTCGACGACGACCCAGCGTCGACGTCGCGCTTCGACCAACTGACCAGGCTCGGGCACGGCGTTCAATTTCACCGTAGTTTCGTCGTTTGGCGTCATTTTGGGCTTCTTTCGTTTCCTCTGTTTTGGGCGTCGGTTCAAAAAAAACGACGTTCGCGTCTTTATCCGTTGAACGAAGGGCAAGCGTCGAGATTTAGTATAATCCGACGCGGCGTCTTTGACAAGCGAAATCTAAAGAAAACGGAAATTTGAACGTTTTTTCCGACGGAGCGTTTTACTTGAAAAACCTTGAGGCGCTTAATAACTCTTTTGTCGAGAGTCTCGCAACGTCGGTTCCGTCCTCCGTCCGCAACGCAGGCTACTTTTGCGCGACGGCTTGCGCCGTCGATTTATACGCGTAGTCTTCCGTAAACGATTACGAGAAAAAACGTCGACGCCCCAAAAGCGCAACCCCTTGCTAAAGAAGTTTTGGTTCAGTAAAATGGGAACGCGAGGGCGCGGCGTTTCACGCGTTTGGGGGCGCGCTAGGTTTGTAAGTTTGAGTCGGGCGCTTTTGGTTTGCAATACCAAACGAGTCCTTTTTTGCATACGTCGACTTTGTTGAATATTTTCCTTAGCTTTAGAAAGCGAGGATACTTTAAGAAAATGAAAATAGAAACGATTAAAGTCAAGAATTTTCGCGCCTTCAAAGATATGGAGATGCGCAATATTCCGCTATTTTGCGTCGTCGCCGGCGCAAACGGAACGGGCAAGTCGACGTTGTTTCAACTTTTTGGATTTTTAAAAACCGCCTTAAAAGACGACGTTCGCGTCGCGTTGAACAAGTTGGGCGGCGCAAGAGGGTTTGAGGAAGTTCGAACGCGAAACAGCGTCGGACCGATCGAAATAACGTTGAAATTTCGCGAAAAACCGAACAAGCCGTTAATTACTTATGAGTTGGCGTTAAACGTCGACGAAAAAGGGCGTCCGATCGTCGAAAAAGAAAGTTTGAAATATCGACGAGGAAGCAAAGGCAAGCCTTGGTATTTTCTCAAATTTGACAAAGGCGAAGGTTATGCGGTAACAAACGAAGTCGAGCTTGATAAAATCGACGACGAAACTTCTTTAACAAGAGATTTCCAGTCGTTAAAATCGCCCGACATTTTGGCGATCAAGGGATTGGCTCAATTTGAAAAGTTCCGCGTCGTTCGCGCGTTGGGCGACCTTGTGGAGAGATGGTACGTTTCCGATTTCCACATTACGGAAGCAAGAGCAGATTCCGATATGGATTATGCGGAACAATTGAATGAAACCGGCGCCAACTTGCCGCTTGTAACCCAATATCTCTACGATAATCACCCTGATATTTTGGATCGTATCTGTAAGCGATTGAACGACGTTATACCCGGTTTGGACTCGGTTGAACCGAAATTAACCGACGAAGGCAAGGTTCTTCTAAAATACCGCGCCAAAGATTTTAACGAACCCTTCTTGTCTCGTTACGTCTCGGACGGTACGATTAAAATGTTCGCCTATCTCGTGTTGTTAAACGATCCCAAGTCCTACCCTTTGCTTTGCGTAGAGGAACCTGAAAACCAACTCTACCCCGCGCTATTGCAGGAATTGGCGGAGGAATTTCGCGCGTATTCCGAACACGGCAAACAGGTTTTTGTTTCAACGCACTCTTACGAATTTCTCAACGCGGCTCAAATCGACGAAGTGTTTTGGCTGGTTAAAAAAAACGGAGTTACGACCGTTAAGCGCGCGTCCGACGTCCCAGAAATTCAAGCGATGATGAAAAACAACGGCGATAAAATGGGAAGACTTTGGCGTGAAGGATTCTTTGAAGGAGCGGAGCCGTGATAGAAAAAGTCGTGTTCGTCCTTGAAGAACCCTCTATGAAATATATGTTGGAAGGGTTGTTGCCGCGTATGAACCTAAAATTTGAACCTGTTTTTCGCGTTTGTGAGGGAAAACAAGATTTAAAGTTAAGATTATATAGTCTATTGAAAGCAAATCCTGATCCCGGCGTTTTTTTCATCGTGATGCGAGACAAAGATCAGGACGACTGTATCGCCGTGAAAAACGATCTATGCGGCATAGCCCAAGAAACAGGACGCAACTTTCGCGTTCGAATTGTTTGTCGCGAATTAGAGAGTTGGTATTTAGCTCAACTTGACGCCGTTAAAAAAATTCACTCTTGGAAACCTCCCAAGAGCAATAATGGAAAAAAATATAAAAATCCTGAAAACAGCGGAGCCGACGAATTAAAAAAATACACTAAAGGGCAATATATGAAGACTAGTTCGTCGCGGTCGTTGGGTCGACTGCTTGATCCCGATTCAACAAATTCGAAAAGTTTTCAAGTTTTTATCCAGACGTTGCGCGACCTTGACGAAGGAAAAATCTCTTCCTAAATTCCGTCAATTTCAACGCGTTTCCCAGGATTCGTCCAACTCAAACGTCGCGTCTATAGTCGAAGTTACGACAAGAACGTATACAAATTAAGAGGGCGAGGGGTAGTCGATTAGATTGTCGAGAGGCGTTTTAATGGAAAAAGGCGGGAAAATTTCAAAGTCCAAGCAAATTAGACGTCGGCTCTTTTTTTTGATTCTCTTTATTTGCGCGTCGTCGTTTGTTTTGCTTTTGCACTGGAAATCTCCGTCGGAACTTCGTCTTCCGCCTTGCCTCTTTCGCAAAGCGACGGGGCTTTATTGCCCAGGCTGCGGGTCGACTCGGGCGCTTTGGCGTCTTTTGAACGGGGATTTGCTCGGTTCGTTGCGTTATCACCCTCTTGTCGCGCCTTTTTTGCCGATTATTGGATTGCTCGTCGTTCGATTTTTTCGCGATTTGTTTAACGGGTCGTCGCCCTATCGTCGTTCGACGCTTATTTTGGGGTTCTTTTGTCTTGGCGCTTTTCTGATTCTTTTTGTTTTGCGGAATATTCCTTGCGCGACGTTTGATTTTTTACGACCGCCCGTTGGAAATTAAGGACGTTTCCTCGACGTCCTTCTTGATTATAAGCGGTTATTTTGGTAAAATCGCCGCATAGGGGACGCAGGGCGCGTTCTCGTCGGCGACGTCGATCGCGTTTTATGAAAGACTTGGCGTGTTGCGATGGTAAACTTCAATAAGGGCGGAACGCCCGGTTATTGTCCGAAATGCGGAGCCGCGTTTCCTTCCGGCTTCAATTTTTGCGGGAATTGCGGTTATAAAATAGGAAGCGTCGGTTCTTGGGATTTCGGTCGTTTTTTTAATAAGTTGCGTTGGTCGTCTTTGCTTTCTTCCGTAACGCGCGGTCTTGACGTCGCGACTCGTTGGATCGAAAGCGCGGTCAAAAAGGGCGTCGCGAAATTGTTTGCCGAAAGTTATTCGGCGCCCAATTTTGCGATTTTTAACGCGCTCGCGTTCGTTTTTTTTAGCATTCCAGCCGGCGCGATCGGTCTGCTTTATTCTTGGCAGGTCTATTCTTCGAAGCAAAAGGGCGATTATTCCGAGGCTCGTCGCGCTTCGAAATCGGCAAAAATTTGGTTTTTCGTCGCGGTCGTTTATCTTTTAATCGTTCGCCTTCCCCTCGCGCTGTTACGTTGACGCGCTTTTCGACGATTTAGTTTTTTAACGGAGAAAGATAGTTATGTACTGCGTTCACTGCGGCGCGCAACTTGACGCGACAATGCGATTTTGTCCTCAATGCGGCGCTTCGATTAATTCGACGTCCGATCGATCTTCCTTTGGCGGCGCGGAATCTCCCTTGAACGCGTCCTACGACGCCAATTCCGCCGAAAATCCCTACGCCAATCCCTACGCCTACGGCGGCGCTTATGATCGCTCGTCGAATTACGCGTCCGAACCGACGTCGATCAACGATTTTCTTCTTTGGAACATATTGGCGACGCTTTTTTGTTGCATGCCTTGCGGAGTCGCCGGGATCGTCTTCTCGTGTCTGTGCAATTCCGCCAAAGGACGCGGCGATTTCGCAACGGCGTCGCAACGCGCGCAGACCGCCAAGACGCTCTTTTGGGTCTCGTTTGGACTCGG
>JAZUGM010000133.1:0-4806 GCA_045641205.1 Thermoguttaceae bacterium | reverse complement strand
AGCCGCCGCCCCGCATCACGCGCGAGGAGGCGCTTTCAGTTCCTGTCGGATCGACAACTTCGCCCACAGGATAATCGCCGTAGCCGTCCAAACACCATTCACATACGTTGCCGTGAACGTCGTACAAACCCCAAGGATTCGGGGCGTAGCTCTTCACCGCGCAAGTTCGCCTCAGATACTTCCCTTTTTGTTCCGTTCCAAACGGGTAATTTCCGTTGCAATTCGCGTGATCTCCGTTAAGAGTGTCGCCCCACCAGTAAGGCGTATTCGTGCCTGCGCGACAGGCGTATTCCCACTCCGATTCAGTAGGCAAACGGAACTTACCGCAAGAAGCTACCTCAAGCGCGTTTAATTTCTTAATAAACTTCTGACAAGCGCGCCAGCTAACATGCTCTACGGGAAAATCCGTCGTATCCATTCCGGCGACTTCATCAGAACCGCCGCCCGTCGAACAAAACCAACTCGGATTAGAACCCGTTACCGATTTCCAAAGCCCCTGCGTTACAGGAGTCTCAAGCGCCCAAAAACCGCGCGTCAAACGAACGCTATGAAGAGTTTCGTCAGTACCGTGTCCCTTTTCGGTTTCAGGACTTCCCATCTTAAACGTCCCCGACGGAATCCAACAAAAGCCGTAAGAAACGCCTTTAATTTGAATTTCGCGACGTTCCCCGGCGCGCGTTCCGATCCAAACGTCGGCGGGCGCAACAGGCGTCGAGGGGGCGACGGGGGTTTTAACGCGTTGCAATTCTTCGAGACGTCGACGCATTTCTTCAAATTCTTCCATAAAGCGCGCGACGTCGACGGGCGCGTATGGTTCCGTCTTCGCGGTCGGCGGCGTTTGTATCGTCGGATTGGGCGTCGACGGCGCGACGTTTATAAACGACTCCGCGCAAGGGGCGAGCGTAAAGGGACGCCCCGACGCTTCCGGTCGTTGCCCCGTGTTCAAACTACTTTCGACGAGCTTCACAAATTCGTCGCCCAAGGCGACGCCTTTTCCCGCCCTTAGTTCGCGGCTCATCGCATTAATCAGCGAAGCGGCGAACTCGCCCCCGTCGCTTGCAACTTGACGATCGGCGCACGAACTGAGAATCCAGCAATTTGCGGGTCGTCCGTCTTGACGCTTGCGGTCGATTTTCGCGACGGCGTCGCGAACGGCGCGCGTTCCTTCGTCCGTCGCCGAGTTGCGTCCCTTGATCGCGGGCGTTCGGCACGCGTCTAAACAAAAGAACATATCGCCGCGCCCTTCGCGAACGAAGTGGGTCAAAACGGCGGGCGAAATCGCGCCCGCGTCGGTCGCTCCGACCGCGACAAACCGCGTGGCGTCGGAACAAAGAAGCGACTGACGGTCGGAATTGCCGATCGTCAGTCCGTGCCCCGCAAAATAAAATATGAAAACGGAGTCGTCGTCAAGTCTTTCGAGAATCTGCGTCAACGCTCTAAGAACGTCTTCCGACTTCGGATCCGACAAAAGAATCGTTTCGAAACCGTTTTGAAATTGTAAAAAACCTTGGATCAATGCCGCGTCGTTAATCGCGCCTTTAAGATCGTTGTAATAGTCGTCGTTATATCGGTTCACGCCGATTATCAACGCGATTCTTAACCCCATTTGCTCGCCTCCCCTTTGTCGTTTTTTGCCTCGTAAATTTTGGCGCCTCGTCAAACGCGAAAACGGAAGTCGAACGTTCCGCTCGATTTCCGCTTGTTTTTCGCTTGTTTTTCGCCTTCTATTCTTCTATTCGTCGCAGTCTTCGCTCGCGCTAAATTCCTCGCCGCCGTAAAACGCCTTTTCCCACTCGCGATACTGCGCGATCGTTTCGGCGCTTACGGTCGGTTTTGTCGTTTCGATCGCCGCGTTCACGTCGTCGAAGGTAAGCGCGGCGCTCGAAGCGCCGGAGTCGATCGCCCTTCGAATCGCGTTTTTTTTTCGCCGCCGTCGCAATTCGCGCGAGGTCGGCGCCGCTAAATCCCTCGGTCTTCTCGGCAAAGAACGCGATCGACAACTCGGCTTCCGTCGGAACGCCTTTGAATTGCAACTCGAAAATTCTCGCGCGCGCCGCTTGGTCGGGCGGTCCGACGTAAATTAAATTCTTCATACGACGAAAGACCGCAGGATCGAGCAACCAAGGATAATTCGTCGCGCCAAGCAACAACAGCGAGTTTTTCCGCTTGTCGAACCCGTCGGTCATCACGAGGAACTCGTCGACGGCGCTCGCCTTTTCGCGTCCTCGTCGCGCCAGCGCCGAGTGAATTTCGTCGATAAAGACGACCGCGCGCGGATAACGCGCCGCCTCTTCGAACAGACGCCGCATATTCTTTTCCGTCTCGCCGACGTATTTGTCTTTAATCAAGGCGCCAGAGACGGCGAAGAACGCCGCGTCAAGCTCGCCCGCGATCGCGCGCGCTATCAGCGTCTTGCCGTTGCCCGGAGGTCCGTACATCAACGCGCCCCCGCCCGACTCGACCTTCATTGCGCGATACAAGTCCGCGTGCTTCGCGGCGTCGATCACGTCTGAAAAGACGACCCGCTTAACGTCGTCAAGTCCGGCGACGTCGGCGAAGCGTTCCGTCGGGCGTTCTTTCGTCAGCCAAGGAGAACTTTTCGCGGCGCCGTCGTTTTCCTTCGAGTCGGCGTTCGGCTCTTGTCGCGCAAAGTTCTTTTCGAGCGCGTTCTTTTCGCGCGCGTTCTCATTGGGCGCGTTCTCATTGGGCGCGTTTTTGCAATTCTTCAAGCGCGCCGCCAGCTTCGCCCACGCGTCGGCGTCCTTCAAATACGCGCGGCTCGTTTCGCCGTCCGTCTGTTCCGCGAGCAGATACCCGTAACGAGCCGCCTCGCCGGCGTGCCGAAAGGCGTCGCCAAATCGACCGGCGTAGGCGCTTCGAAGCGCGAGCAACTCGCGCTCCTGCTTTCTTTTCGTCAAGCAACTCATATCGTCCCCTCCCTTTCCGTAGCTCTTTCACGCTTAGGACTTGGCGCTTTTTTGGTCGTTTTCGTCGAGAATATTCTGAAGATTCTCGCGTCCGGCGGCGATTTCTCGGGCAAGCGCGTCGGCGTCGCTTTCTCTGACGCGGGTCGTTCCGCCGATTTCTTGCGCCGCTTCCGCTTCGAGTTCCTTCATCAGTCCGTCGAGGTCGGGAACCAGCTCGGTTTCTTTGTATTCGTCCTTGCGCGTTTCCGCTTGGAAGCAACTCGTCCAGAGTCGATCGATTTCCGTTTGGTCGTCCAAGACGCTTTGCGCGTTCTCGAGGGAAAGGGTCGTCTTGGCGGGGTCGACTTCGACCAGCTTGGCGATCTCGCCGAGGGATTCCGCGAAGATTTCGTCCGTTTGGGCGTTTTCGAGTCGGGTCAGGTAGTGTTGCATAATCCAGACCTTCTTTTCGAACTGCTCGATCTGACGCGCGTTCGCGCGATATTTGCCTAGTTCCATTCTTGCCGCCGACTTGCGCCCCGACTTAATGTATTCGAGCGCCTTAGCCCAAGATTGGACGTTTTCGCGCTCGAGCTTCTGAACGCTCGCGCGTCCTTCGACGACCGCGCTTTCCGCCTTCATCTTCGCCTTCGTTCGCGCGCGGCGCTTCTCGCGCTCCGCCGTCGCCCGCTTTTCCGCTTCCTCGAGTTCCGCCTTCGCTCGCTTCTCCGCTTCCTCGCGCGCTCGTTCGCTCGCACTCTTAAACAACTCGTTAAACATGCCCATTGTCGTCTCCTTGTAAAACGCGACGCGAAGTCGCGCAAATCGTTGTTTAATAACGGATAATAATCAATAACAAGACAGTTTTCAACGTCGTCGTCGACGACTTGTATTTTCTAAGCGCTCCAAGTTTTCCGATAATCGTTCAAGAAAAGCTACGAAAACCCGACGAAAGCGCAAATATCGCGGCGACTTACCAAGAACGCGTCAAAGCGTCTCAAAAGACTCCTCGCCCGGCGTTTTAGCGAGCATCTCGTCGATTTTTTTAAGTCCTTCGAGCGCCGCGCTTTTCGTGGTCGTGTTCTCGGCGGCCGTTTCGGTCTCCAATCCCAAGTTCGCGTAAAACGCGTCGACGTCGAAATTTTCTTGCTCGACTTTGCAGGTCGAACGTCCGACGCCGTTCAGCATACGAATCGAAGCGTCGTTGCGCGCGCGCTGGTCTTCGACTTCGCTTCGAAGAACCGCGAGGTCTTCCGCGTCTTGCGCAATTTCGGCGGCGCGCAAGCCTTGAATCGTCTGGCGTGTTTTGGCGATCATTACGTCGCATTGTTCTATACGCTCAAGTACCAGTTCATACTCGCCCTTTTGTAGCTCCAACTTGGCGGCAAGATTCTTTATTTCGGCGACGACGACAGGGCGAACGCTTACGCTCGCGCCGTTATACTCGTTACGTTTAAAAACAAGCGCGTTTTGAATCTTCTCAATCTGCGCCTTGCATTTCTCAAGGTCGGTTGCAGCGGCGTTTCGTTCGCGGTCATATTTGGTCAACAGAGCCTCTTGAGCCGCAATTTCGCGCGCTTGCAACTCCCCTTGAACGCTCTCTTGCGACGTCGTTGCTCGCACGACCGCCGTTGTTTGTACAGACGCCGTTGTTTGCGGCGTCTTTTTGCGAATCCATCTCATTGCGACTTCCTTTTATTAAAAAATACGATTTAAAAGCGTTTTTTCATCGCTTATAACAACAAGTATACTTGCGCGCTTCGTTTTTGTCAAGTAACAAAAACAATATTTTTAGTATTTCCAGATAGATTTTAATAACAAACAATAACAGAAACCAGACGCCTGCTGAACTACGTTCAATTTCAACGATCGTTTCGCTAAAAAAGAAAACGTTTTTTCT
>JAZUGM010000132.1:0-4684 GCA_045641205.1 Thermoguttaceae bacterium | reverse complement strand
GATTCCGCTTGAATCGTTTAATTACGTTGTGAACGGGCGCTCGCCTTTGGAATGGCTGGTTGAGCGTTATTATTGCAAGGAGGACAAGGCGTCGGGGATTGTCGACGATCCGAACGAATGGAGTTCTAATCCGCGTTATATATTTGATTTGGTTCCGCGATTGGTCGCGGTTTCGTTAAGGACGCTTGAATTGACGAGTCAGCTCCCGGATTTAGAACGGTAAGCCGCCGCATTTAATGCGGCGGTTGACGTTGATTCTTCGCAAAACGCCCGCGTTCTGAACAAGCGATCCGATCCGTACCATCGCACGATCAACGCTGTTTTATTGTTCCAACCCCAACCGCCGCATTATATGCGGCGGCTTACCGTTCGGAGTTCGGGCGTTTTTCGGAAAAAACGATCCGCGCCGCGTTTTCCCGCCGGTATATAACCGGCCGCTGGCGCGCCCGCGTCTTACGACGCGGGGGGGGGGTTCCGCTTCGCCGTTTTTTTTTGAAATCGACGTTTTGCGAACCGACGCCGCCCGCGTCAATTATTCCTCGCTCGCGAAAATTTCTCGCGAACGGTTGCAAAAATTTTAGAAAGTACGCTCAACAATATTGACAAAAAGGTCGTTTAAACGGAAAATAACAAGGTCGACGCCTTCGACTTTCCCGACGGCAAGTTTGTTCCGACGAGAAATCGCAAGCGCGCTTTTTAATTGTTGCGGCTCCAAACATTCGAGTCGCGTCGTCGCAAGCGCAACGATCGGACGTTATGATCAGTTTAAGTAGGCAAGAAATCGTTCAGACGACGAAATACGTCGTCGTTAAAGTTGGAACCAACGTTTTGACGACTCGCGACGGGTTGTTAAACCGCGAACGCATCCGACTGTTAGTGCAAGAAATTTGCGCGATACGCAGGCGCGGAATCCAGGTCGTCCTCGTTAGTTCCGGGGCGGTCGGCGCGGGCATGGGGCGCTTGGGGCTTTCGAAGCGTCCTAAATGGAGTTCCGATCTTCAAGCGGTCGCGGCGATCGGTCAGGGCGCGTTGATTCAATGTTACGAACAGGAACTTGACGTCAACGGCGCGCTTGCGGCTCAAGTTCTCTTGACGGCGGGCGATTTGTCGAGTCGTTCGCGTTATCTTAACGCTTGCAACACGTTCTATTCCCTTTTCCACTTCGGCGCCTTGCCGATCGTGAACGAAAACGACGTCGTAAGTTCCTCGGAATTGAGCCTCACGTTCGGCGACAACGACCGTCTCGCTTCGCTTGTCGCCAATCTTTTCCCCGAGTCGTTGTTAATTTTGTTGACGGACGTCGACGGACTCTACGACGGCGATCCCGCGCTTCCCGGCTCGAAACTGGTGCCCGTCGTCGACGTATGGACTCCGCAACTAATGCAAATGGTCGCGGAAAAGCGCTCTAGTCGTAGCAAGGGCGGAATGTCGAGCAAACTTCGCGCGGCGCAAACGGTGACGAGCGTCGGAGGAAGTATGATCATCGCCAACGGGGACGACCCTAACGTTCTTACGAAAATTTTCAACGCCGAGGAATGCGGCACCGTCTTCTTTCCGACTAGGCGCCTGCCCGCGAAGGAGCGTTGGTTCCGTTTCGCGTCGCAGCCGAAGGGCGTTCTTGTCGTCGACGACGGCGCGGTCGAGGCGCTTGAGAAACAGGGCAAAAGCCTTTTGCCGATCGGCGTCTTAAACGTGTTGGGCTCCTTTAAAAAAGGGGACGTCGTTTCGATCGTCGACAGGGAAAATCGCGAAATTGCGCGCGGATTAGTCAACTATTCAAGTAAAGAAGCGACGCTGATTTTCAAAAAGCGCTCTTCGGAAATACCTGAAGCGCTGGGCGCCGAAGACCTGCCTTACGCGGAACTCGTCCATCGAAACAACATTCAACTCGGCTCGGCGTCCGCGCTTTAATCGTTCGCGCTTTTGCAAGGCGCGTCAATTAGCCTAAGGGTTCAAACTATGAAATCGACCGTTCGCGCGTTTATCGCCGTTGAAATTTCGCCCTCCATTCGCACAGAAGCGCGCAAATCGTTGCGCGCGATGCAGAACGCTTTTCCGAACGTCAAGTGGGTGGACGACGACAATTTTCACGTCACGTTGAAATTTTTAGGACCAAACGTTCCGACGACGGAACTTCACCATATTATCGCGGCGATTCAAAAGGCTTGTCGCGACGTCGAACAATTTGACCTCGTCTTCGAAGGGCTTGGCGCTTTTCCCGACGCGTCGAATCCGCGAACTATTTGGATCGGCGTCCGCGAAGGCGTCGACGAGTTGAAGCGCCTCGCTTCGAAAATAGAAGCGGAATTGGGAAAAATAGGTTTTCCGTCGGAAGGTCGAGAATTCAGTCCGCATTTGACTGTCGGTCGAACGCGCCAGAAAGATCGCGAAGAGGGACGGTTTGTTTCGAGTCGTTCTTCGCGCGCGCCCGGTTCCTATTCGGAGAAAAATCGGAATAATGCGAATCGTCGGTTCGAAACGAACGAAGGCGAACCGGCTGACGGAGCCGATTATTCCGCCTTGACGCGAATGATTTATGATCGTTCCAACGTTTTTTTCGGCGCTTCGCCCGTCGACGCCGTGATACTTTATTCGAGCGAACTCGAACGAAGCGGTCCCAAATACGAACCCCTTGCGGAAATCGAGTTGTCTCCGCTCGGCTCCGTCGAGTCCGCAGAAGCCTTCGACGCTCGTCAATTTGACGATCCTGAATTTGAAGTTCCTGAAGGCGAGATGGAAAAGCGTCTACCCGAAACGCTCGACGCCAAATTCAATATTGAGGCGTTGGACGACGAAGTCGAGGCGGAGTTGCGCGCTATTTGCGGCGACAGATTCGCCAAACGGTCGAGCGATCCGAAAAAACGTGGAAGCGCCGACAAACCTGGTAAACGCGCGCGTCCAAACGTCGGCGCCATTCGCAAGAAATTGCAAGACCTAGACGCGCCCGAACTCGATTCCGACGACTTTGAGCTTGAAGAAGCGTTGGGATTTAAAAAATCTGAGCGTCCTAAACGCAAATAGTTTCAGAACAGATTCAAGCGGGTTCTTTAATTCTCAAATGAAGCCGTCTTTTTGCGTCAGCGGCGTAAAAAGCGGCTTTTTCTTTTTATCGGCGTCGTTTTTTCTCGCTATTTAAAGCAAATCTGTTAAATATTATCTAATTTGTAAAAAACAGATTATCCTAAAAAAATTTTTTACCGATAAATCAAATACGGTTTGTAGCGTCGAGTCCCATACGTGGACGTCGACGACCGATTTTGTCAACCGCAACAAGAAAACGTCGTTGATTTCAATAAGCTCGTCTCACACAAAGTAGGACGCGGGAGCGCTGTTATGAAAACGATCGCCCAAAAAATCAGTATACTTGCGTTAGCCGTAACGGCGGCGTTAGCGACTTCAGGTTGTTCGTTTGATTATTTTCGTTCTCCGTCGTCGGACTATGCGCAGCCGGGCGATTTGTCGCAAGACGTCGAATCGTTGCCCGATCCCAGCGAGTTTAAAAGGACGGATTCCGACCGAGTCGTCATCAACAACGTCGACGCGATGCGGCGAACGGAGTCGCCTGAACGGCTCTTAATGCAGGCGGGCGAGTACTTCGATCAAAAGCGTTATCACGATTCCGCGCGTCTCTATAAGAAATATCTTGCGACGCCCGCCGCCGAGGCGGCTTCGCCCGAGATTCTTGCGACGGCGCGTTATCGCATCGGTTTCGTCGCCGAGAAAAAGATGCAATATCAAGAGGCGATTTTGGAATATCGCCAAGCGCTCCAAATAGCGCCGTTTAACAACGATTATCTTTTCGCTTACGCGCGTGCTTGTTACGAAGCGAACGACTTCGCGACGGCGGAAGCTCAATTCGCTCAGTTAGAATCTCGCGCGCCCGGCTATCCCGAAGCGCGGTACTATTACGGTCTAACGTTGCTCGAAAGCGCGAATCGTTCTCGAGCGTTGCAACCTTTAATAGAAACTAAGGGCGAATTAGAAGCGTATCGTCTCCTTGCGGACAAACATTACGCCAAAGGCGAATTACAATTTGCGGTTCAAGCCGAGTCGCAAATGAATCAAATTGCGGCGAAATTTGGCTTAAACGCGCCCGAATTGCCCCACAAAGCAAAGGCGGCTCAAGCCTTTGCGGCTTCGACGCCTGCGGTCGGCTCGACGTTGACAAACGTCCCGCCTTTGAACGTCGACCAAGGAAACGCGACGACGCCAAGCGTTCAAACGTCGGTCGTCGAGACTCAATCCTCGACCGTCTCAAGTCCTTTAGCGACGTCAAACGTTCAGCGATCGGCGCCGGTCGATTCGTCGAACGAAACGCAAGTAACTTCCAATACGCAACAAGGAATTGATTCGCAAGGGGTCGAATCTGCGCAAGCCGCCCCGTTGGTCGCAAACGCGAAGCCCGCGCCGGTTCAGAACGAATTCCAAGAAACGTTTTCACAAGTCGCTCGATCCGTTCAGGAGACGCCGCCCAACGTCGTCCAGACGGTTCCGACGCCGCAAAACGCGCCAAGTCAAGCGTTCGTTCCTCCGATCGCTCCGCCTTCCGTACAGCAACAGGCGGAGGCGTTCGCAAATTCGCAACCTGTTCCCACTACTCAAGCGCAGGCAAACGTTGAAAACGCGCAAGTCCCGCAAATTCAAAACGCGCCGGATACGACGGTTAATATTCCGTTGAACCCCG
>JAZUGM010000131.1:0-4166 GCA_045641205.1 Thermoguttaceae bacterium | reverse complement strand
AGGTCTTTTTTCAACTTAGCCTTTTCTTCAGCCGCTTTTTCTTCCTTTTCCTTCGCTTTCTTTTCCGCTTTTTCGGCGTCCCCCTTTTCTTTCGCGGCTTTCGCGGCGGCGGCTTCTTCCGCTTCCTTCGCGACTTGCGCGTCGATTTCCGCTTGCTTGGCGGCTTCAACGGCGGCTTCGTCGGCTAACGCGATCGCTTGCGCTTGAGACGCGGCTTTCGCGGCGCCGAGTTCGCCGATGCGAACGTCGTTTTTAACTTGAGGCGCGCGATACCAGACGCCGCTCAGCCAGTCCGCGAGCATACCGACTTCTTGTTCCGTCATCAACGCGTCGCCTTCCGCAGGACGATACGCGGGCATACGGTCGTTGTTTTTGCCGTAATATTTCGGCGAAGTCGGATCGGCGATGAAACCGGCGATCCAATTACGACTCATATAGGCGCGCAAATCGCACGCGTGGTCGTTCTCTTCTTTGCCGTAGAACGCGTGGCAGTCGGTGCAGGTCAAGAAATCCATATCGGAAATAGCGTTCGGAGCGAGTCCAAGGTATTCGCCGCCGACGAAGGGACGAGGCGCCTTGAGTTTTGCTTCTTCCGCCAAAATATCCGCGACTCCGTCGCAAGCCGCGACGATCGCCGCGCGAATGCGCAGAATATACTTCTGCTCGGCGGCGGGAATCGGCTCGTCTTCGCCGTTCAGTTTGTACAAATACGCGTCGGTCAGCAGATCGCCGTATTCTTCGTCTTTAACAAGTTCGACGTTTTCGGAATCCAACAAAATCTCGCGATACGTTTCGTCGTTAAGCAAGTCGACCAAAACTTTGCCCAATTCGTCGGAAATCGCTTTCGGGAGCCCCAATTCGGCGATAAATTCTTCGTCGGCGAGCTTCGCTTGCAACAATTCCGCCAATTTCGCGAGATAATCGCTTTTCGCTTGTTCGACGTCCGTTTCTTCAAATTCGTCGTCTTCGTTGAGAATCTTTTCAACAAGTTCAAGATTCTCGTCCTCTTCGCAGAAATCTTCAAAGACGGCTTCCATAACGTCGAACGCGGGGCTGGCGTCAGCGGCGATAACGCGACCGATCAAACCGCCGTTCGTATCGAGTAAGAATCCGCCTTCGTCGTCAACCAAACCGCCTTGAACGCGCCCGCGCATAAAACTCTTATACATCGAACCGTTTTCGGCAAACGCCGTTTTGCCGAAACAATCGACGTCGACGAGCGTCGCTTCGTTCGTGAACCCGCGAATCCAAGCGGCAGATTGCGCGCCGTAAAGATTGGGCGCGGTCGGCTCGGAACATTCGATTTCGACGTAATCGGCGTTGCGCGCTTCGTCGCTCTTCGCCTTGAAATTGTGGCAACTGGCGCAGTTCTTTTCAAAGAGTTTCGGTCCTTGCAAGAACGGATCGTTTTTCGTCAACGTCAAGGCGCCATCTTTCGGAATACCGGCGGGCGCAAACGCCAATTCGACCGCGCGATCCGCCGAACGACGAGCGTCCGCGACGCCCGCCAAAAAGCCGGGCGCGTGTTCGGGATTCCTGTAATCGTCCCAATAGGATTTGTACGTAAAGACGCAAACGACCACGAAAAGAACGAACGTCGCCGCGACGCAAAGCCAATGCAACGGGCGAATTCTACCTAAAATCGGCAGAACGAAGAAAAACGCCAAAAGGAAAGGAGGAACGACGAAAATCGCGTAGACCATTCCAATCTTGGAGAAGATCGGAAGTTTCGTCATATGATAAAGCGCGCGGAACGACCATTCGGGACGCGCGGCGTCGTAAGAACCGGCAACGTCGACCGGTCCCGTCAACTCGGCGCCAAGATAGGACTCGGCGGGCAACGTGGCGGCGCGTTCGGCGATTTGCGTCGGGCAAAGCGAATGTTGGAAGACGAGAACCAAGACGGCGCAGAAGACGACTAAGCAGAAACAAGCCGCTTTGAACGCTTCGCCGCCCCAGAAGTAGCGTCGAGTTTTCTCGGCGCCGGCTAGCGCGCATTGGTGAATGTCGTCAAAACGTTTTTCCTTCAGGAACAATTTGCGCGCGCGAAGGTCGAAATAACGCCAGAAGCACAAAACGACGAATCCGCCCCCGCCGAATACGCACACGTGCAGGAACAGGAACCGCGTCAACGTCAACGAGCCGAACTGAGGATCGGGACCGCCGACGACTAATTGATAAAGCGGAGTCCCGATCACCGGCAAGAGTTGCAAGAAGGAAACGCGCGTAATCGTCGCAAAATAACCCGATTGAGACCAAGGCAACAAATCGCCCGTCAAGCAACTGCAAAGTCCGAAAAGGAACGAAACGAGCGCCGCCCAATAAACGAACTCGCGAGGACGACGATAGGAGCCGTGAATAATCGACGCGAGAAGAAAGAAGCCCGTGAAACCGACGAAAAGTTGCGCCGAATAGTGGTGAATACCGCGCAAAAGCCAACCGAAAGGCAAAACGTACTGAACGTAAAAGACGCTTTCCCAAGCGCTTGTCGCGCTAGGAGAATAGAACGCCCAAAGAAAAACGCCCGTTATCGCTTGCAAAAGGAACAGGAAAATAATGGAAATCGGCAAAAAACGACAACAGCATTTACACGCCGGTACTTTCCAATCGACGACGTTTTTGAGCCCCGTCATTAAGCCGGTTCGCTCTTCTAACCATTTAAATATTTGCATTTTACTATGACTTGTCGTAAGTTGTTATCGTAATCAAGAATCAAGATTGAAATCGATCGCCTCGTTCTCAGACGGGCTTCTTTTCAGACGTTCCAAGTTGAAAATTCTGGAACTTGACAAAAACCTTGCCCGATTCGACGCGCGTTTCAAGGGCGTCCATTGAACGAGCCGACTTCGAATTTTCGGGCTGAACGCGTTCGCCGTCCAAATAGAACGTATCGCCGTGACACGGACAATAAAACAACGTTTCCGTTTCGCCCGTCGCGGGGTTCTTGGTCGGTCCGACTTTAATACGACAACCGGCGTGGGGACAAACCGTCTGGAACGCCGAAACGACCTCTTCGCCCGCTTCGTTCTTCTTCTTGCTCAAATAGACGACTCCGACCGTTTGATTCGGAGAAGTCGTCCACGCGTCGTTAAGATCGTCTAAAATAACGAATTGGCGCGGCGTCTCGTCCAACGCGTCGAGCGTCGTCAATTCGTATTCTTTACCCGACATACTTTCTTGTTGCCATGGATAAAGAACCATACGCGCTCCGGCGTATACCGGAACGGCAAGAGCCGCCGCGCCGACGCCGACTCCAAGAACGGAAAGACAAAAACTACGACGAGACTGATCGTCGACGTCCGCGTTGCAACGGCAACGTTCAGACTGATTATCCTTGTTAAGACAGGGGGCGTCAGACATTGAGGGAAAACTCCTTAAATATCTTGGAGGGGATCCAAACTAATACGAGCGACGACAAATCGTCGAACTTATTTCACTTCTTTTAAAACGCCTTTGTAAAGCGGAAAGACTCGACAAAAGCGTCCTACAAACTCTCGACTATAGATTAATGAATTTTCAGTGAAACTCAAGGGTCGCGTTCTAAAAAAAGAACGAAATAACCGAAATTATCTATTTTATCTGATTAAACTAAGTGAGAAACTAGAGAAAACGTCGACTGTTTTTTTAATGTTTTTTTCATATTTTATCGTTATTTAGGTTAATTTAGCTTTTTTTTGTCGAAGTTTGCTCTACAATGAGGACGTCCTGTTAGGACGCCTGAACAAAAGAGTTTAGGAGGAGTTGAAAAATGTGGGATTTATTGAAAAAAATCGATCTTGGAGCGGAGGCGTTGTTTCGCGGCGCTATGACGCTTGACCTTATGCCCGACGTTCGGCTCAAGCCGTATCCTCCGACTGGAATCGAGGGAATGAAAGAAGACGCCGAGAGAATCGCCGGCTATTGGCGAGCGGTCGGCGCCGACATTAATGCAATTTACACGGCCGAAGGGGGCGGAATTTACAACTCGGGTTCCTTAACGGCGATAAACGTTTCCATTGTCGGGAATAGAGCCGAGTTTTCGAGTATTGGAACTCAAACCGTCGGCGCTTGGGGCGGAGGTCGCTGGAATTCAGGAACGTTTACGCTACAAAACTCGTTAATTGCCGAAAACGTCGCTGGTTCCGAGGGTGGCGGCGCCGCCGTTGGCGGCGGTACAAATATCTCGT
>JAZUGM010000130.1:0-5422 GCA_045641205.1 Thermoguttaceae bacterium | reverse complement strand
TGTTCCTTAATGAATCTGTTCTGTTCGATTTGATCGATTCGATATATGTCTTCTCGTGAAAGAATCATTTGCCCCTCCTCAGTCGTCGTAAAACGTTCGACAAACTCGTCGAGACTTTTGACGGCGTTTCACAGTTTTTGCGTGAACTCGTTTAACGACGCGCAAGATGCGGAAAGCGGCAACAACGATTCTAAAACTGGAAGCTTCTTTTCGTACAATTTAGAACGCCAAGGCTGAAAACGTTCCGAAAAATCGTCGGGAAAACGTATGCGTAAAAAACTTTCGATCGACTCCGCCTTACCCTCTGCCTTGCCCTCCTTAATACCCTCTGCCTTGCCTTCCTTAATGCCCTCTGCCTTGCCTTCCTTAATGCCTTGTTCCTTAATGAATCTGTTCTGTTCGATTTGATCGATTCGATATATGTCTTCTCGTGAAAGAATCATTTGCCCCTCCTCAGTCCTTGTAAAACGTTCGACCGCTTCGGCGAGACTTTTGATCGTCGCGTCGCGCGATAAAATTTCTCTGCGTTCATTTTCGGACGTCGCGTCCGAACCGATATAGCGCATCCAATCTTGCAACTCTTGACGCACCGTTGGGGAAATCTCCATTCCCTGCTTATTGGGAATACGAATATAAATTATCGTTATGTCGTCGTAACATACGTCGGGATAAAGTTTTGATCGTATTTGCTGAACGTCGACCCAACAATCGTTGGGGCGATCAGGTATCGGAAAACGCGTAAAGACGACGACGTAAGACGGGTAAAGTTTGCCGTAATCCTCGCCTTTACGCGATTGATCAACGTAATTGCGCGCCGCATAGTAAATCACGCGTTTGTTGAAAAACTCTTGATTGCGCGTCTGCATTTCCACGTCGATTTTACGACCGTTTTCGTCCTCTGCGAAAACGTCTAATATAGACGTCTTCTGATTTTCGTTCGTCGGAAGCTGATACGGATTCTTGATCGTCAGTTTTTTGATCGAAGGCAAATTGAACTGCGAAAAAATCGCATTCAGTAAAGCGATCAAATAAACCTCCATTCCCTCGCGTCCAAAGACGCAACGAAAGATCGCGTCGTGATAAAGGCGAACTACAAATTTTTTTATTTCTTCCACTGGGAATCCTGTTTCTTCTAACGCGATCGTTCGCGAGAGTCGCCCACGTTGTTTACCAACCGGCGATCGTCGAGTTACGAAACGACAAAACGCCGTTTGTTATTGTAGCGCTTTTGAAACGCTTAACAAGCGTAACCGCCGTTTGTTCCAAAAGCGCCCGTTCGTAGGGTTCTTTCTCCTAAACGTTCCTTTCGTACCCGTAACAAACACGTTTGAAAAAGCGCGAACAGCGACGACTTTAACGTTTATTCCAAAGATTTTAACGAGTAAACAATTCTTTTTTTCATTGACAAACTGTAGAATTTCGTTTTGTTCGATTTAAAAAAGGCGGAAAATTCATACGAAAAAAATATTTACGAAAAAAAGAAAAAAATTCCTTGGGGACTTGTAATAAGGGGGCGTTTCGGCTATACTTGACTAAATAGCGCGTTTTGCGCTTTTCGGACAAGGCGTTTAGCGCGTTTTATGGAATACGCTTTGCCAGCTTGTAATAGAGTCGACGTCGAGTTCGCCTTTGGGCGATGCGCGCGGCGGTTTTGCCTAGCGTCGACGGTCGTTTTATTTCGACGTCGTTAGCGTTGCGGGATTTCGCAATTATCGGCGTTTTAGAGTAAGGATTTTTGTATGTCGAAGTATAGCCCTGAAAATATTCGTAATATTGTTTTGTGCGGTCACGGCGGTTCCGGGAAGACGACCTTAACCGACGCCTTCCTAAATTTCACTGGAAAAGTTAAGCGTCCCGCGAGCGTCGACGACGGCACGAGTATCTGCGACTTCGACGAAGAAGAAAAATCCCACAAGTACACGATCGAGACTTCTTGCGTCAATTTCGATTGGGCGGGTAAACATTTCAACGTGTTCGACACGCCGGGCTATCCCGATTTCATCGGCGGAGCCATTAGCGCGCTGGGCGCGTCCGACACGGCGATCATCGTCGTCAACGCGACTTCCGGAATCGAAGTCAACACGCGTCGCGTCTTCGCGGAGGCGAAAAAAGCGGGCGTCGGGCGTATGGTGATCTTGTCCAAAATGGACGGCGACAACATCGATTTCGAAAACTTGATGGATTCGATTCAAGGCGTCTTCGGTCAAGAAGCCGTTTTGTTCAACGTCCCCGTCGGAAGCGGCGCAAAATTCTCCGGCGTCGTCAACGTTTTGAAGCCGACGGAAGCGGACGGCGCGCTCGTCGATCCTAACGACTTGCACGAATCCTTGATCGAAACGATCGTCTCCGTCGACGACGCGGCTATGGAACGTTATTTCGAAGGCGAATTGCCGAACGACGAAGAAATGGCGAAGTTGATCGCCAAGGGAATCAAAGAAGAATCCTTGATCCCCGTCTTCTGCGTTTCTTCGAAAACCGGCGTCGGTATGAAAGAACTGCTCGACGGTCTCGCTTCCTTCGCGCTTCCCGCCGATTCGATCGTTCGCGTCGGTAAAAACGCCGACGGCGAAGACGTTGAAATCCAAGCCGATCCTGAAGCGCCCGTCGTCGCGAAAGTCTTCAAGACTCGTATCGACCCCTTCGTTCAGAAGATCAACTATATGCGCGTTTTGTCCGGCACGTTGAAGACCGGCGCGTCCGTTCCTCTCATCGGTTCGCGCAAAGGATTCAAACCGGCTCAGTTGTTCGAAGTTTTGGCGAACGAATTGACGCCGGTCGACGAAGCGACGCCGGGTATGGTCGTCGCCGTTACGAAGACGGACGAAGTCGGTTTTGGCTCCACCCTTGGCGAAATTTCCGTTCCCGATAGCGTTTTCCCGACTCCGATGGTCGGTCTTGCCGCCGCTCCGAAGAATCGCGGCGACGAAGCGAAAGTCTCCGGCGCGCTCGGCAAGTTGGCGGAAGAAGACCCCACGTTCAAAGTCGAACGCAACGAACAGACGAAACAGCTCGTTATCACCGGTATGAGCGAATTGCACTTGCAAGTCTTGCAAGAACGCCTGAAGCGTCGCGACAAGGTTGAATTGGACACCAAAGAGCAAAAGATTCCTTACCGCGAAACGATCCAACAAAAAGCGGAAGGAATGTACCGTCACAAGAAACAATCGGGCGGCGCGGGTCAGTTCGGCGAAGTTCATATTCGTATGTATCCGTTCCCCGGAGGCACGGATCCCGAAGCGTTTGCGACGGACAAGAATCGCTTCCCGTCTATGAAAGAATGGAAGTATTTCCCGGAAAACAACTTCCTGTGGATCGACTCCATCGTCGGCGGCACGATTCCTTCGAACTTTATGCCCGCGATCGACAAAGGCTTTAAAGATCGTATGGAAAAGGGCGTTATCGCCGGTTATCACGTCCAAGACCTGTGCATCGAAGTTCACTTCGGAAAATATCACCCCGTCGACAGTAACGAACAAGCGTTCCGTACCGCCGCGTCGAACGCGTTCAAGGTCACCTTTATGGACGCCAAGCCGGCTCTGCTCGAGCCGATCGTGAATCTTGACGTCACCGTCCCGGTCGACAAGGTCGGCGACGTCAATTCCGACGTCGTGGCCGCGCGTCGCGGTCGTCCTCTCGGAGTCGAAGACGCGGGCGGCGGATACCAAACGGTCAAGGCGGAAGTCCCGTTCGCGGAAGTCACGACGTACAACCGCACGCTCGCCAGTATGACGGGCGGTCAGGGAAGTTATACGATCGAATTCAATCGATACGACGTCGTTCCGGGCAATATTCAACAAGAAATTATCGCGAAAGCCGAACTTAAAGAAGACGAAGAATAATTTTTTCTTTGATCTTATCACGTAAAATTTCGCGTAAAATTTTCGCGTAAAAAAACGTCTATAGATTACGTCTAAAAGAACGCCGTCGAAACGCAAGTCTCGTCGGCGTTTTTCTGTATTCATTCATTTAAAGGAAGGATTTCAACAATGAGCGAAACGATCGAATTAAACGAAGCCGATTTCGACGCCGTAGTTTTGCAAGAAAAGCGTCCCGTCCTTGTCGATTTCTGGTCGACTTCTTGCGGACCGTGTCGCCTGCTCGTTCCCGCGCTGAACGCGCTGGCAAAAGCAAACGAAGAAAAGGCGGTCGTCGCCAAAGTCAACGTGACGAACAACGCGAATTTGGCGGTCAAATACGCCGTCGCTTCCCTTCCAACGCTGATTCTTTTCAAGGACGGCAAGCCCGTCTCGCGTTTAACGGGCGTGCAAAAACAAGCCAAGTTACAAGAATTAATCGACGCGAATCTCTAACGACGTCGTTCTTTTATCGCTTTGAAAAGGAATAATTATGAAATATTTGACAACGCTGGCGTTTACGTTGGTTCTTGCCCTTTCTAGCGCGGTTTTCGCGCAATCGGAAGGAACGCCTTGGGGCGCCGCCGACTCGTTGGGACGAATCGTTCAATCTTCGAACGCGTCGACGCAAGTTCGCGCCAATAAAAGCGTCGGAATGTTCTATTTCTTGTGGGTAGACGAGACCGTCGCCAAGTGCCATTGGGGCGACGGTCCTTACGACGTCTCAAAAATTCTCGCCAAACTGCCGCCCGAGGATCTCAAAGACACGGAAGCGAGCAAGTCTGATTTGTGGGCGCCGGGACACGCGATGTATTTCTGGAGCGAGCCGCTCTACGGTTATTACAACAATAAAGACCCGTGGGTTATCCGTCGTCATTTGCAACTTTTAGCCGACGCCGGAGTCGATTTCCTCGTCTTTGACACGACGAACTACGTCACCTACCCCGCGACGGTCGCCGCGATTTGCAACGTGATGAAACAAATTCGCGCCGAAGGCGGGCGAACGCCTCAAATTACCTTTATGCTCAATACGGAGACGGACAAGACCGCCGCCAAACTTTGGAAAGAAGTTTACGGAACAGGCAAGTACGACGAACTTCTGTTCCAACTTGACGGCAAACCGTTGATGATCGGCGATCCAAACGCGATTACCGACCCGACGATCAAAGAAAAATTGACCTTGCGACGCGCGCATTGGCCCTTTGAAATGGTCAACACGCAAAACGCGTGGCACTGGGAAGCGGCGTATCCGCAGCCTTACGGTTGGTCGGTCGATCCGAACACGCCGGAACAAGTGAACGTTTCCGTCGCGCAAAATTTGAGTCGCGAGCCTAAATCGCCCGTTAAGTTTATGAGTTCGGGTATGGCGCGCGGTCGTAGTTTCTGCAACGGCAAAATTGAGGAAGACCTCGCGACGGACGAAGGACGCAACTTTGCCGAACAATGGAAGCGCGCTTACGAACTCGACCCGCCCTACGTGATGATCACCGGGTGGAACGAATGGATCGCCGGGCGCTGGGACTACGGCGACGGTCGAGGCGTTTTTGTCGATCAATATAACCGCGAAT
>JAZUGM010000129.1:0-2695 GCA_045641205.1 Thermoguttaceae bacterium | reverse complement strand
CATAATTTCGACGGAAATTCTGTCTTGAACGCTTTCGATAAGGGGCAAAAGCGGTCTTTTGGGGGGCGGAAAAGCGTTTAAATCGCGAACGACCGCCGACTCGACAAACTCGGGCGCGTCGTCGACGTTCGGACGAGGACGACGAGCCCGACCGTCCGCGCCAATTTCCACGTCGTAAAATTCAGGAACGTAAGCGCAAGGGAATTTCTTCGCGACTTCAAGCAGAGCTTCGCGACGCGACCGATAAGAACGCGCGCCGTCCTCAAAAACTCCGCCGCCCTCAAAGACGCCGCCGTCGGAACTTTTCGGACTCTTAACGCCCATACGCGCGCGCAAATCTTGCCAAAATTCGAGCAACGCGGGCAGGGATTCTTCGCCGTCTCCTAGTAAGAAAACGTCGATAAAGTCGGCGATCGGCTCAGGGTTGCACGCGGCGGGACCGCCCGCGACGATCAGCGGCTTCGTAAAATCGCGGTCTTGGCGCCGGAGAGGGATGCGACTCAAATTCAGCATCGTCAAGACGCTCGTATAACACAGCTCGTATTGAAGCGTGAATCCCACGAGATCGAACGCGTCGAGCGGCGTGAACGTTTCAAGCGAATACAGGGGCAAGCCGCGCGAAAGGAGCAGTTCTTCAAAGTCCGGGCTAGGGCAGAAAGCGCGTTCGCAAGCGAGATTCGGGCGCGAATTAACGACGTCGTACAAAACGCCGAGCGCGACGTTCGACATACCGATCGAATAGACGTCGGGAAAACAAAAGCACATTCGCGCGTCGACCGATTCCGCCGGTTTCACTCTTTGCCCGACCTCGCCCCCGATATATTGACCTGGTAGGCGAATATCGGGAAGCAAAATCTCTTCGATTGAACGTCGTAATTTCCTGTCAAAAAAATAGGGAACCGAACTCATTTTAGCCCCGCGCGTTTCGATTGTCCACATATTGATTAAGTCGAATTCAAAGACGTTTGGTCAACGCTTTGCAACTTATTTTATCGTCAAAACGTTCCGTTTCAACCCCAAGCGGACTCCGACTTGCCCTTTGTAAACGTCGCGCGACGTATTCCTCGTCTTGACGTTTCAAATAAACACGCCTCGCCCGCTTATTGAAGTTCGCGAATTTTGGGTTATAATACGAACAAAAACGAGGCGCGCCGCTTTGTCGCGACGCGTCGACGCGCGTCGGGCTCAAAACGGATCGAAGCGCAACGAAACAGACGTTGGGGGTTGAAAGATGAATTACTGTCAAGATTTAGCGACCGCGTTTTTGAACGATTACGCAAGTCAAGTCGCTTCCGATTTACTTAGGACGGATTTCCAAACGTTGGCGCGAATCGCGGGGGCGATTCTGGTGACGAAGAAGACCGGCGCGCGAATCTATACCGCAGGCAACGGAGGAAGCGCCGCGACCGCTTCGCATATGTGCAACGACCTGCTTAAAGGCGCGCGAGTTTACGGTCGCGAAGGGTTCAAAGCAGTCTGCCTCAACGACAGTACGCCGATCGTCACCTGTTTGGCGAACGATTTTGCCTACGAGGATATTTATTCGATACAGTTGCGCAGTTACGCGCAGCCGGGCGACTTGTTGATCGTATTCAGCGGAAGCGGCAATTCGCCCAATATCGTCAAAGGGCTCCAGACGGCGCGCGCAATGGGCTTGAAAACTATCGGGTTCGGCGGACGCGACGGTGGCAAAATGAAGAACTACTGCGACGAAATTCTGATTGCGCCGACCAATTCGATGGAGCAGTTGGAAGACATGCATATGCTCTACGAACACGCGATCGTCTCTCTAATGCAAAAAGTCCTTCCGCTGAATTTTGACGTCGAGGTCGTTAATTATCCTCGCGTAGGGCGCAAATTCAAAGTCGCGTTTTTCGATTTCGACGGCACCGTCGCGGCGTTGCGTTGCGGGTGGCAAGACGCCGTTACCGAAAGCGCTTGCGCGACGCTTGCGAGTCTTCCGGGCGTCGTAAAAGAAGAAGTCGAGCCGATCGTTCGCGGTTATATCGAAAAAGAAACGGGGCGTCCGATGATCGCGCTTGGCGAGCATTTGGCGGAAGAAGTCGCGAAACGCGGCGGAACGCCCGAGGCGCCGATCGTCTATAAGGAACAATACGACGCCGAATTGGACAAACTCGTCGCGTCGAAATTTGCGAAATTGGATTCGGGCGAAGCGACGGTCGACGATATTGTCACGCCGGGCGCGATTGCGTTTCTGAAAACGCTCAAAGCGAACGGGCTCGCTTTATGTCTGGCGAGCGGCACCGACGAAGGACGTTTGAAGTCCGAATGCGAACGTTTGGGAATTACGGAACTGTTCGACCAAGGTATTTTCGGTGCGAGAGAAGACGGAACGCCCTGCGAAAAGGACGACGTTATTCGCGACTTGTTGGCGAAAAACGGCTGGTCGGGCGACGATCTCGTCGGCTTCGGCGACGGCGGATTCGACGTCGCCGCGATTAAACGCGCGGGCGGATACGCCGTCGGACTCGCCACCGACGAAAAAGCGCGCGAAGGCGTCAACGAACATAAGCGCGGATTCCTCCTCGCGGCGGGCGCCGACGCCGTTGTTCCAGACTTTTCCGACCCGGAACGGCTGTGGAGTCTCTTGAATCGCCGATAGAGCGGTTCGCAGTAAGCGTTCACGGAAAAACGACGCGTAAGAACCGCCGCGCAGCGGCGCGCGACAAAAGTC
>JAZUGM010000128.1:0-2091 GCA_045641205.1 Thermoguttaceae bacterium | reverse complement strand
CGACTCGGGCGCGCCTGTCGAAGACGGCTCCGTCAAGCGTCCCAAAGCGTTGCGAATCGTAAAACGCGCTTAAAATCCTTTGCAATCGTTCGCGAAAAATTTACCGTAATCGTTCACGAAAAAACGTCAAATGAAAATTCGGCGGTTTTCCGTGAACGTTTGCCGACGTTTTATCGAACGTTTCAAACGCCTTCGAGAAGGTCGACTCCGTTGAAGAAATTCTGGAATTTACGAGCCTGTTGCTCGTTGGACAACTTCATACTTTCCTGTTCTTCAAACTCGATCGTAACAAATCCGCTATATTCGATCTCTTCGAGCGTGTCGCGAATAGATTTCCAATTATTGGAACCAAGCCCGCACGGGACAAATCGACCGCCCGCGCCTTGGTTTTTGTCCAACAGAAAGTCTTTGAAGTGCAGTTTCACGATCGAATCTTTGCCCAACGCGCGAAGCCAATCTTCCGTCGGCGCGTACTTGACAAAATTGCCCAAGTCGAAATAGGATCTCACGCGTATATTGTCAAACGAACGAACGAACGCGGCGTATAATTCGGGCGCGCACCACAGATTGTTCCAAACGTTCTCCAAGCCGATCGTAACGCCTTCGTAAGCTGCGACGGGCAGGACTTCGGGCAAATAGCGTCGCGCGGCGGCCGTCGCTTTGTTTTGTTCCGCGATATATTTGGCGTGGGGCGCGTTGTCGCCGTCGCACACGCGCGAAACTTCAAGCGTTTCGGGATCGAATTCAATTTTAAATTCCCAAGGCTTGAGATTCGGAGCGTCGACGCGCCCCGGCACGCACAACATCGACGACGCGCCGTAAGCGCTAGCGACGCGCAGACCGTTTTTCATTCGTTCGAGCCCCGCCTCGACTTCCGAATCGACGTTTAAACTGGCGCCGCACATCAACGAGTGAATTTTAATACCGTTCGCTTCGGCGATGCGTCGCGCCTCGCGCGCTTTTGAAACGTCGACATTCGCTCCGCGCATCTCGACGCCTTCAATTCCGGCGGCGGCTAACGCTTCGATTTGTTTAGCGTCGATCTCGCCGACGATCACGGCGCTATGTAATTTCGTTTTATATTGACTCTGGTTCATTGGTTGTTCTTTCCAAAAAGACGCGACAAAGGACAATACCCAAACGACCTCGCCAACCGCACAAGGAAGACGAGGTCGTCGGACGTCGTTTAACGAAAATCAACAAGAGACGACTCAGACGCCGTCGGTAATATTGACGCCGTTGAAGAAGTTCTTGAAGATTTGAACGTGTTGTTCGTTCGAGTAACCGCCGCTTTCCAAGGTGACAAATCCGTCGTAGCCGATTTCTTCGATCACGTTGCGGACGGAAACCCAGTCGACGGATCCCTTCCCGATCGGAACGAAATCGCCGCCGCCCTTCTCGCGATTAACGAGGAAGTCTTTGATATGCAATTTGACGATCGCGTCTTTGCCAAGCGCGCGGAGCCAGTCTTCCGTCGGCGCGTATTTCACGTGGTTGCCCAAGTCGAAATAAGCCTTGACCCAAACGTTGTGGAACGACTCGACAAACGCGGCGAAGAATTTCGGCGAACACCAGAGGTTGTTCCAGACGTTTTCAAGTCCGACCGTAACGCCTTCGTAAGCGGCGACGGGAATAATCGTCTCCATACATTTGTAGGAAGCGTCGGTCGCTTCGTTTTGCAACTTAATATATTCGGCGAAAGGAGCGTTGTCCCCTTTGCAGACCTTCGAAACTTGGCAGGTTCCCGGATCAAATTCGATATCGAAATCCCAAGGCGCCGGTCCGGGATTGCCGATGCGGCAAGGAACAAGCAACACGGACGACGCGCCGTAAGCGGCGGCGGCGCGCAACGCGCGTTTGACGGACTCGACGTCGGATTCGACGGAATCAGCCTGATTAAAGTTCGTCCAAGCGCGCATTACCGAGTGAATTTTAATTCCGGCGGCTTCCGCGATTTTACGCGCTTCGCGCGCTTCTTGAACGTCGACGTCCCAGAGAGTCGTCTCGACGCCTTCGACGCCGATCGACGCTAGTTTTTCCATCTCTTCGGCGGTTACTTTGCCGACGATAAAGGCGTTGTGCAGTTCCGTT
>JAZUGM010000127.1:0-4366 GCA_045641205.1 Thermoguttaceae bacterium | reverse complement strand
TATTGTACCATAGCGACTGGCGAATTCACAAGCGTCACGGGAAATTACCTCGTGATTAAGAAATAACCAATGCAGGCACGCCGCGCCTTGTATACTCATTGCTCTTGAATTCTTCCACCCCGGAATGACTAAAAAGCCTTTAAATCCTCATCGGTTAGGAGTCATAGAACTGGAAAATTTCAAGTGCGATGAGTATATGAAATGGATTTCACTAAAAATTCCCGTGAAAGGTTTTTATATGCTGCCAGAATTCGATGGCGGCAGAACGAAATAAGCACGCGAGGTTAAACGTCGCAATTGCGAACAAATAGAACAGAACCAACCCAATCCCTCCTTTTTTAACCTCTTTAGCGTCGTTTTCGTCGACGTTAAGATTTCTTTCTTTGCTCTCCAACGAGTTCTTGGACAGACACAACGATTCGGAAACATTCTCTTTCATTTTAGTCCTTTCTCTCCCTAAACGAACTTCTCCCTAAACGAACTTCACGACGAATAGAAATAAACAAAAAACACAAACCGACGTATGCAACGCGACCGAATTTTGACAAAAGTCGATCATACGGCGGCGATTATACCGTCTCAAAAAAATCAATGCAAATCCCCCGCGAGAAGCGTCTTCAAAACGCCAAAACGCTATGCAATAAGAAATCGTCAAAAAAAGCCCCAAGAGACAGGACTGCGGTAAATTCTGTCTTTCTTGGGTTATTATACGTCGCGAAGAACAGTAGTGGCACGACGATTTCCGCTCGTATGTAACGAGCGCCTTTTCGCGCCCGCGCTTACGCGCGGGGAGCTAACACAAACCTTTATCTGAATCAACGCGACGGCGTCGTATAACAATTCGTGAACAATTACAAGTTTAAAGCGTTCACGGAAACTTTGCATCATTTTCCGCAGACGCTTATCTATTTTTTAGACAGAAAACCGAGTGATCTGACGCCAACCTTCGACGGCGCTAATATGAAACGCACACGCGAATTTAAACGCTACATAAGCAAACAAATAGAACAACACCAACCCAATCCCTCCTTCTTTAACCCCTTTGACGTCTTTTTCGTCGACGTCAAGATTTCTTTCTCCGCTCTCCAACGAGTTCTTGGACGGACTCAACGGCTCGGAAACATACTCTTTCATTTTGATCCTTTCTCTCTCTAAACGAACTTCACGGCGAATAGAAAAAATCGAAAAATACGACCTAACGTATGCAACGCGACCGACTTTTGACAAAAGCCCATCGCACGACGGAGATTATACCGTCTCAAAAAAATTAATGCAAGTCCCTCGAAAGTTCTTTGTCAAAAAATAAGTCGACAATGAAACACGCCCCCGACTTGACGTCTCTTTGTCAAATCGAGGGCGTTGTTTAGAATTACGCTTAAACTACGACTTAAACCACGACGCGCGACGCGACGTCGTTCAGTTCCTTTCGGCGACGACGCGGAATCCGACGGTCGGATCGCCTTTTGCGGGGTCTTTAAGCTCTCCACGCGAAGTTGCGGCGCATTCTTCAATCGTCGAGTACCACGAGCCGCCTCGCGCGACGTTTTTGCCGTCGACGACGCTTGTCGTCCATTCGGCGGCGTTTCCAGCCATACCGACGCAACCGTAAGGACTTTCGTTTTCGCGATACTTATTGACCGGCGCGACAAATCCGCCCTGCTTGACTTTCGCCGCGAAGAGGTCGGAATAAGTGAACCCGGCTTTTTTCGCGGTATCGCGCCAGCCTTCTTCTCCGACGACGCCCTTGTTCGACAATTTTGCGAAGTCGGCGACTTTTTGCTTCTTACCGCCGACCGTAACGGAAGCGTCCTGTTCGATCAAATCGGCAAGGACGGCGCCGTTATAGAGGCAGTTCGTCGTCAAAACGCCCTTCAAATAGGTAATTTCCGAAGCGGTTCCCCACGGAAAACGTTGTTTCTTGGAACCGGCGGCGGCGTTTTCAAATTCCGCTTCCGTCGGGAGTCGGAACGTCCAGCCTTCTTCGTTTTGGGACGTCAGCCAATCGCAATAGTCTTGCGCGTCTTTCAGCGTAATTCCGACGACGGGGCAGTTCTTCGTTCCCTTGACGTAAGTTCCGTCGACCCAATATTTCGGTAGCATCTCGCGTTTCGTCGCGTCGACGAATTCTTTGTATTCACGATTGCGCACTTCGTATTTTCCGATCGCGTAATCGGCTTCGATCGGGGATTTTTCCGCCGACCCGCCTTCTTTGCGCGCTTTGCTAAATTTAAAATCGGGATTCGCAACGACGCCGACGAAAGAATCGTTCGGGGTCGGAACGCGCATTGCTTGAAAACGATCGTTCATTTGGCGGTCGTTCGAACGTTGTTGCGCTTGGCGATCGTTCGAGCGGCGTCCTTGCTCGTTTCCACCGGGTCGACCTTCGGCGCCTTCGCGTCCGGCGCGCGAGCCGCGTTGTTCGCCGCCTCGATTCGCGCCGGGATTGAATCCTCGTCCGCCGATCGCCATACCGAAAGCGTCTTCTTGCTCGATTTGATCGAGCATACCGTCGTCTTCGTTGTCGGCGTTGTTAAGGGCTTTCGCCAGCTCTTCGTCAAAAGTCGCGATTAAGAACGTTCCGTCTTCTTGAGTCGCTTTGGAAATCGCTTTTTGAACGGCGCCGGAATTTCCGCGAAATCCCATGCCCATGCCGAAGCCCATCCCCATTCCTCCGGGCATACCGCCGCGCATTCCCGGCGCCCCTCCCGGCATACCGCCGCGCTGACGTCCTTGTCTTCCTTCAGCGCCGTCGCCGCCAAAATCGCCGCCAAAATCGCCGCCAAAACCTCTACCGCGCGTCTCGCCCTCTTGAGCGCGAATAATTACGCCTGAATTATCGAGAAGTCCAAACCCGTCTGAACCGGCGTCGGCGTCGTTTCTACCTCGTCGACTTGGGCGTCCTTCGTTCGAACCGTCGAAACCGCCGTTTCGACCGCCTTGTCTCATCATAGAACGCATTTGTTCCTGAAGCGCGTTTAATTCGTCTTCGTCAAGGAATCCGTCCGCGTCTTTATCGGCGTTTTTCAGGCCTTGCGTAAAGGGCGACTCGGGAACCTTGGACAAATCGACTTTGCCGTCTTCGTTTTTAAACGCGTCGAAAGGATTGCCGCCGAAACCGCCTTGTCGAGGACCGCCAAAGCCGCCCGGTTGAGGTCCGCCAAACCCGCCGCCGAAACCGCCGGGTTGAGATCCGCCGAAACTTTGCCTCATCGCCTCCGTCGTCTTTTCTTGCAACACTTGCAATTCTTCTTCGTTCAATTTGCCGTCGCCGTCGGAATCGGCTTCTTTCAGCAAACTCACGTACTCGGAACGGAATTTTGCGACGTCGATTTTGCCGTCTTCAGTCGACGCTTTTTCTTGAACTTGACGTTGCAACATTCCGACGACCATCGCGCGCATACGAGCGCCCGCCCCTGGGTCAAATCCGCCGGGCATACCGCCGAAACCGCCTTGTCGACCTCCGCCAAAACCTCCGCCAAAACCGCCGCCGAAGCCCGAGTACGCTCCCCACTCGGAATTGTCAAGCGAACCGTCCTTATCAGAATCCGCTTCAGTCAAGGCGTTTTTAAGCGCCGTTTCCAACTTCGCCAAATCGATCGCGCCGTCTTCTTCGTTCGTCGCTTCGTTTATCGCCTTCATCATACCCGAAACGCTACGGGAACCGCCTTCTCCGAATCGACCGGGAAAGCCTTGGGGACCTCTCCGAGACGCGTCGCCCTCGCCTTGTTGCGCGCGAACTACCACGTTGAACGTTGAATCGTCGAAAAAGGAGTCGTCGTAAGATTGCGTCGAATTCGGACGTTGGCGCCGACCGTTTACGGGCGCGCCCTCGCCGTTTTCGCCTCGAGGAGCGCGACGCCCGTTGAATCCGCCGCCGTTGAATCCGCCGCCGTTAGGCGCGAAGGAACCTTGCAACGCTTGAAGTTCTTCCTGCGACAATTTCCCGTCGGAATTTGTATCCGCCGCTTTTGCCGCTTTCATAAAAGCCGTCGCGAAGGCGTCGATCGCGACTTTTTCACCCTCGCCCTTGACTTCTTGATAGGTTCTCATTTGAACGCCAATGAGCGCGAAACCGCCCATACGAGGCGCGCGACGTTCTCCTGCGCCGTTTGAGGTCGGCGGAACGCCGAACGCGTTCGGAGCGGACGCGCCTTCTTCCGACGCGTTCCCGGCGGGCGCCGGTTTCGTCGCGGAATCTGCGGCGCCTACGGTTTGATTAGAGGTCGGATTACCGGTCGCGGAAGAATTCGCCTTCGTTTGCTGACGTCGCGCCGATTGCGCGCGCTGTTGCGCAAAACTAGGAACCGCGACGACTACGCTCAGTCCTAGAATAAGAGACGTCCAAATTTTTCTCTTCATAACTCGT
>JAZUGM010000126.1:0-1682 GCA_045641205.1 Thermoguttaceae bacterium | reverse complement strand
ACGCTTGCTTTTCGTCGTCGACGGGCTCAATCAGCTATCTGAAGCGGACGACGCCAAGGAATTATGCTGGTTGCCTGAATTGCCGGATCGCGCGCAATATCTCTTGTCGACGGTCGTTAGTGATCGAACGCTTGAGACAATCAAAAGAAGGGAGTGGAACCGTTACGAAATCAACGCGTTAGACGAACCGCGCCTGAAATCGATTATTAAAGAATTTCTCCAAGATCGAGGGAAAACGCTAACTGTTGCGCAAGAACAAATTATTTTGGAATTTCCCCTTGCGTCCAAACCGCTTGTTTTGAGGACGCTCTTAGAGGAGCTTTGCGTTTTCGGCGTCTACGAGAAACTCGACGCCGAAATCACACGTTACGCGCAAGCAGAAGACGTAAACGACTTTTTCTCCAAGGTCTTCGAACGGCTCGAGTCGAATCGACAGTTTGTCGAAACGAACCCCGAAATACGCAAGGGAATCGTCGAAAAATTGGCGCTTTTGATCGCGCTTGCTCGATTCGGACTCGACGAAGAGGAACTTTGCCGCGTTGCCAAACTGGATCAGACCGACGTTTCAACCTTCCTTTGCGCGCTCGACGCCCAGCTTGTGAATCGTTCCGGGCGATATTCCTTCGCGCACGAACATATTCGACAAGCCGTTTTGAATCGATACGCCGACAAGATAGAAGATATGCGGCTTTTGTTGATCAACAAATTCTTGGAAACGATCAACAAAAGCAAACGAGAGCGGCAGGAGCATATGGACAAACTCTCCTGTTCCAAGGTTGAAACGGTAGAAGAACTATTAGAAGCGCTAAATACCGACTTGGTCTTGGAAGCCGAATATCAACGGGGTCTTCAAGAAGTTCCGTTCCAATACTTGCAACTGGAATCTTGGGAAAAATTGCGCCGTTTTCTGCTGGATTTTGACGTGTTGGAAAAGTTATACAACGGAACGTTCAACTGCGACTTCTGCGCGTATTGGAACGCCGCGACGAGTAACGAGAGAGAAGAATTCAAATTTGCCCCGTATTTGGAACTGGACTCTTCCGATCCTTCAAATTGGTTTAACTTGGCTCATATAGCTCAGGCGTATGCGGAATTTTCAACGGGAGAAGCGGCTTATCAAAAAACGCTGGAGTCATATCGCGCGTTGGCTAAAGAAAACCCAAAAGCATATACGCCATACGTCGCTACGACGCTGAATAATTTGGCGCTTCTTCATTCTGACACGAATCGGCTGGACGACGCGGAAAAAGAATATAAAGAAGCATTGGAGATTCTAAGCGCGTTGGCTAAAGAAAACCCAAAAGCATATACGCAAGACGTCGCTACGACGCTGAATAATTTGGCGAATCTTCATTATTCCACGAATCGGATGGACGACGCGGAAAAAGAATATAAAGAAGCATTGGAGATTCGGCGCGCGTTGGCTATCGACAACCCAGGCGCATATAAACCGGTTCTCGCAGACACGTTGTTTAATATGGCGCTTTTTTATCGCTCTCTTGGGAAATTCGCGGACGCCAAGGAATTTGTTTCAGAGGCGATTACGATTTACGAGGAATTTGCGGAGATAAGTCCCGTTTATGCGGAACGTTTAAAAAACGCGCGTTCTTTGCAAGAGAAAGTTACAATAATTCAGATGCTTCTTTCGATTTGAAGTCAACGCTTTTTGGTTCCGACGCCGT
>JAZUGM010000125.1:0-2592 GCA_045641205.1 Thermoguttaceae bacterium | reverse complement strand
CGCGCAATTCGGCTTCGCTCGGCGTATAGGGGCGCTTGCATTTCGGACACACGACGCGGACGAGTCGTTGCGCCATAATCCCGATAACGGAACTTGCGACAAGATAGCCCGGAACGCCCATATCGACCAGACGCGTAATAGCGGACGGCGCGTCGTTCGTGTGCAACGTGCTGAAAACCAAGTGCCCCGTAAGAGAGGCTTGAATACCCATAGACGCAGTTTCCAAGTCGCGCATTTCGCCTACGAGAATGACGTTCGGCGCTTGTCGCAACATCGAACGAATAACGGCGGCGAAGTCCAGACCGATTTGATGCTTGATTTCGACCTGATTGATACCCGGCAAATAATATTCGACGGGGTCTTCCGCCGTAATAATTTTTCTAGTCGGGGTGTTCAATTCGTTGAGCGCGGCGTAAAGAGAGGTCGTTTTTCCAGAACCGGTAGGACCGGTGACCAAGATAATGCCGTTAGGACGCGAAATAAGCTGGTGGAAACGTTTGTAATCGCGTTCGCTAAAACCTAACTGAACAAGACTGACGCGAATGTTGTCTTTGTCCAAAATACGCATAACGATCGACTGACCGTGGTTCGTCGGAATGACGGAAACGCGCAAGTCTAACTCTTTTTCGCCAAGAGTCAACTTAATACGACCGTCTTGCGTTCGTCGTCGTTCGGCAATGTCCAACTTCGCCAAAATCTTGAAACGAGAAAGTAGCGCGCCTTGAAAACGTTTCGGCAAGGCCTCGCGTTCGACCAGTTTGCCGTCGATTCTATATCGAATACGAACGCGGTCTTCAAAGGGCTCGATATGAATGTCGGAAGCGCGCAACTGCACCGCTTCGGCGATGATTTGGTCGCACAAACGAACGATAGGAGCGTCGCTTTCCGAACTCGACTCGGCGCCTTTGTCGCCGCCGTCGGCGCCTTCGACGACGGTGAAGTTAATGGCGGTGTCGGTCATTTCGTGGATCATCGAGTCTGCAGACTCGCCGACGTTTTGCCCGTAATGTTGGTTGACCGCCTCTTGAATCGCTTCGCGCGATGAAACGACCGCTTCGATCGGACGTTGCAAAATAAACCGCAACTTTTCGAAAACTTCCATATCGTCCGGGTCGCTAACGACGACGACAAGGGCGTCTCCTTCTTCTTCAAAGGGCAAGACGCAGTTTTCGCGCGCGATCGATTCTGAAATCAACTCGATAACCGCCGGGCGAATCGCGACGTCGTGAAGGTCGACGTATCGCTTGCCGTGTTCGACGGCGACCGCTTGCGCGATCTGCTCGCTCGTAACGTACCCCAGTTGCTTCAAGGCTTCTTGCAACTTAACGTTGGTTTTTTTTGCGAGTTCCTGCGCCTCCTGAACCTGATTGACGCTCAAAAGACCTTGTTTGTTCAAGACGCCAAGATAATTTAATCGTTTAGCCATAAAAGCGCCTCCGACGCTCAAAACGTCGCCGATCGTCGTCTCTCGATCGCACGTCCGACTGAAGTCGGTCGTCAAATTTCCGCGAACAAACGACGTTGAAAGCTGCGACGGAACCCAAACAACGCGACGCGGAACCTCGCCGCCTCGCAAATTGAACCTGCAAAAACGCCCAAACACAAAGGACGCGTTTCTTCCTTTTCGGCTTTTCCCGAAAAAGAATGCAATCCTCTAGTAGTCTAATCGTATTATCCGCATAAATCAAGCGCTTTTTACAAACTACCTAGTTTTTTCACGTTTTCTAAGTTTACTTATTCAAAATAAACGATAAAGCGCAAAGAATTATACCTAATTTAAAAATACGTCGTATTAAGTTTAATCGTTATTTTCCGAATTTTCACACTTTTTTGACGTTTGAAATTTCTATTTGTCCTTTTTCGGAGTCGCGACTAGACTAATATTTTTAAGCGCCAACGACGAACGATATGTTCCGGGCGTCTCCCACCCGAAGTTAAAATGCACGACGGCAAGTTCGTCGACGGTCGTTTGCGTAAGCAGACCGCGCTCTTGCGCCGCTTTCAGCATATCGCCGACATATTGCGTCAAATCGATTCTAATGGAAACCCATTCTTTGGTTTGCGCGTTGACGCCCCCTAACAGATCGTCGATCGTCTTTTGATCGCCGAGACGATAAATCAACTTGCCCGTCCCTATCGTTTTTGGGTCGCCGTCAAGTTCGACATAGGTCGTTTGAATCGGCCAACGGTCGTCAAAAAAGGAAACGCCAAACCAGATATAATCGCAATAGTCGGGCGATTTCGGGTTTTTGTTGTGAATTGCAAAATAGACGGACGCTTGCGTCGCGTGCAAATTAGCGTTAAATTCGTCGTCGGTCATTAATCTTTGCCAATCGCAAACGCGCGCGTCGCAGGAAAAGACGAGCGATTCAAGTTCGCCGATCGCGGCTCGTTCGTTCGGCGCAAAATCGCGCGTCAGCAATAGATGAATCCAGAGTTTGTCGGCGGTTCGCGGGGCGTCGTATTCCTTGTCCGTCGCGACGTCGAGGAACAAAACGGTTTCGCCTTGTTCGTTCTTTTCAAGCGCGACGCGTTGCCCCGGCGTTTTCGCCTCGACAAGATTTTCCAAACGTTCGACGGGCGCTTGCGTCA
>JAZUGM010000124.1:0-2000 GCA_045641205.1 Thermoguttaceae bacterium | reverse complement strand
CCTTTACGGTTCGCGAGATGTTGCGCGCCGACAAGGAATCGACGTTTGTTTCTCCCCTTGTCGCTTTTGGGATACCGTCGGACGTATTCAAGCGTCAATGCGAAGGTCTGCGCACCAAATATCCCGACTATATTTCGACGACGTTCACCCATGGGAACGACGAAGTTCAAGTTTTTCCCGACAAATACGGAACCGACAACGTTATCGACCTTGCCTTATCGGAGAATTAAAAATGATCCATCGACGTTATTCGGATTATATCGAAGTCAAAGACGATTATCGTCCCAATATGACGCGCGAGTTGATCGACGAAACGCCCGAGACTTGGCTTAATTTTTTTCCCCATAAAAAATTCGTCGAATTCCTTCAAACGTTGCTTTCTAACTTAGACTCCGGCGAAAAGTCGACGTGGCTGACGGGCAATTACGGGACGGGCAAGAGCAACGCGGCGCTCGTCGTCCAGAAGTTGTTTATGGACGACGAAAATCGCGTTCAAGATTGGTTTAAAGACTATTCGAAATATTTTTCCGACGCGTCGACGTTGCAAAAGAATCTCTTTGCGCGCCGAGGTAAAACGCTCGTCGTCTACGATTACAACGCCTCCGGGCTTGGCGCCGATCAAGAGTTTCTCGTTCGTCTTGAAAAGGGCGTTGCATCTGCGTTGCGCGCTTATGGTTTGAAGGCTCCGGCAGGCGGAAATTTAGACGTCGTAATCGAGCGTTTGCGTCGCGAAGGTTCAAATTTTATTCAAACGCGCGATTCAATGACGGAAGAACTTACCGAGTCTTTTTGCGCGTATAAGAACGTCGAGGAGATTATCAAGACGTTGCGCGACGAGGCGTCTAAAGAGGACTCGTCCAGCGGAACCTTCGCCGAAGTTCAACAAGTTTTTCGTAAAGACGGCATTTTTTTAGACGTCGGCGTTTCCGCGTTTCGAGCTTGGATTAAGCAGATATTAAAACTAAACAAGTTAGAAAACGTCGTTTATGTTTTCGACGAGTTTTCCGAGTTTATTGAGGCGCATAAAACGCAGCTCAAAACGTTTGAGGAGGTTGCGGAATCGCCAAACGTCAACCGTTTCTTCTTGGTTCCCGTTACGCATTTGAGTCTTAATGCCTTTTGGTCCGACAATTCCTCGGGCGCCAAACGCGCTAAAGACCGCTTTACTCCTCGCCGCCTTGATATGCCGACCGACGTCGCGTTTCGACTTGCGGCGCACGCCTTTAAAGAAAAAAAGGAAAACGAGCTGGAATGGAAAGAGGAACGAGAAAGGTTGTTCAATTCGATCATCGGCGTGGTCGACCAATGCAAAGAGGAGGGCGTCGGTCGAGAATTGTTTTTTGATCTTCTTCCGATTCACCCTGTGTCGGCGTTTTTCTTGAAATTTCTTTCGGAATCGGCGCGTTCCAATCAACGCAGTCTTTTCGAATATCTCAAGGGAAACGCCGAAGGACGCGAATTTCAAGATTTTATCGCGACGGGCGGACCGTTGGTTGCGTCGCGGCAATTTCTAACGGTCGACTACCTCTGGAAATATTTTGTCGAGCGCGACGGAGAAATTGGACTCACTCAAGAAATTGCGTCGATCGGTCTGGAATTTGATCGTATACGTAATAACGGAGATTTTATTAATAAAACTGACGACGACGTTGAACTCCGCGTTTTAAAGGCGGTATTTCTTTTCATCTTGCTTGGTCGACTCAATCCAGAAGGACATAAATTATTACAACCGACCGTCCCAAACGTTTGTCTCGCGTTTCAAGGGGACGGATCGATCGTCAACGTGGAAAAGATTGTGAACGATCTTGCCGACGTGCGCCATTGTTTCACCATTATGTCGGCTACCAAACAGATCGAACTCTTTACCTCGTCCGTTGGGCGCGACGAACTTGACTCCAAAAGTAGCGAGTATGAAAAGGATTTTCATAATTTGTTAAACGAAACGGTGGAAAGAGAACTTGATACGTTCGCCAATTCTTACAAACCTGGATATGCCAAAC
>JAZUGM010000123.1:0-3776 GCA_045641205.1 Thermoguttaceae bacterium | reverse complement strand
GACCCCGCAAAACCCGACGGAATTTACCACGCCGCCGAGCGAGGCGAATTTTTGAAGCGCGGACTGTGGTTCCCTTGCGCCGATTTTGTCGACGTCTGGAGAAAATACTCGATCGACTGTTCCTTCGACGACGCCACGCCGCCTCCGGCGCCGACCGACGTCAAGATCGACGCCTCGGGCTTAATGACTTGGGAATGCCGCGCCGATTTGGAAAGCGGCTTGAAAACGTTCGTAATTTATCGCGATGACGAGGCGGTCGCCGAACTTCCGACGGCGCCGTCCGTGAGCGCGCGTCCCGTCTTTCAAGGCGTAATGTACAGCGACACGCCCGATTATTCGCTTCCTAAGCCGGAATATAAGATTGAAAATTACGAACTCGGACGCGTTTATTCCGTCGCCGCCGTCAATAGTTGCGGCTTGACTTCGGAACGAACTGCGGCAAAATAAGTTTGTTAGGCTTTTTGCTGTTTGGAAAAAGTTTCCGTCCTTGGGCGCTCGATTTGTCGTCGCAAGGACGTGACTTCGGCGTTGATTAAATCGATTCAGCGGAAATTTTTGTTTTCGTCGAGTACGGAAGGGCTGTTTATGAAGTTTACAAAATACGTCGGCTGTTACGCCGCGTTCTTTTGCGCGTTTGTTTTTGGCAATTCGTCTAAGGCGGACGAAAGCGTCGCGGACGACGTTTGCCAATTTCGCGTTATGTCTTTTAACATTAGTTGCGCTATGGGCGCCGACGGCGACAATAATTGGGAATTTCGTCGCGAAACGCTCCTCGACGTCATTAAAGGAAACGATCCCGTTCTTCTCGGCGTGCAAGAAGCCTTGCCCGAGCAAATGGATTATCTAAACGAGAATTTGCCGGGCTACGCTTCATACGGAGTCGGACGCGACGACGGCGCGCGCAAAGGCGAGGCAATGTCGATATTCTACAAAACGGACGCGGTTGAATTGCTCGACAAGGGAACTTTCTGGTTGAGCGAGACGCCCGACCAACCAAGTAAAGGCTGGGACGCTATGTGTTTTCGAACCGTTACTTGGGGTAAATTCCGTTGCAAGAAGACGGGCAAGCTCTTCTGTTACGCCAACACGCACTTCGACCACGTCGGCGTTACCGCGCGAAAAGAAGGCGCCAAGTTGATTATGCGTCGTATGAGCAAAATCGCGGACGGCAAAGCGCCTTATTTCGTTTCGGGCGACTTTAACGTTACGGACGAATCGGACGCTTACGCGACGATTACGACGGGCGTTCCCGACGAAGGCGTCGTCGGCTTGCGCGATTCGAACAAAATCGCCGAAGAACGCGATATAGCGCAGGAATACACCTTCCACGATTGGGGACAAGTCGCGCCCGAAGACGGCGGTATTATCGACTTCATTTTCGTCAATGATAAAGTCGACGTCAAGAAGTTCAAGATCGATCCCGTCAAACATTCGAACGGACGCTACGCTAGCGATCACGTTTCTATTGTCGCGACGTTGCTGTTGAAATAATTCGCTTGCCGTTTTTACAAATTTAAGGCGGTCAAGCCTTGAAAACGGCGTTTTAAAAAAGTTTAACGCGATCTTTGGGGGTTCTATTACGTGAGAATCTCTGTTGAAATTCGTCCTTGCGACGGCTTGTCTAATCGCCGGGTCGAGATATTTCGCGCGTTTGTCAGATTGGCTCGACGTTCCTTTACGTTCGTCGAGCGCAGAAAGGTTGCATATGAAATTAACAAAATATGTCGGCGTGATTTCCGCTTTGTTGTGCGCGTTTGTTTTTTGCGGTTCGTCTAAGGCGGACGAGAACGTCCCGGACGACGCTTGCCAATTCCGCGTTATGTCCTTTAACGTTCGTTGCGCGACTGGCGCCGACGGCGACAATAACTGGGAATTCCGCCGCGAAACGCTCCTTGAAGTCATTAAGGAGAACGATCCGCTTCTTCTTGGCGTTCAAGAAGCCTTGCCCGTTCAAATGGATTATTTGAACGAAAATTTGACGGAATACGCCTCGATCGGAGTCGGACGAGACGACGGTAAAAAGAAGGGCGAAGTGATGGCTATCTTCTATAAGAAGGAAGCGGTCGATTTGCTTGACAGCGGCACGTTCTGGCTGAGCAAGACGCCCGATCAACCTAGCAAAGGTTGGGACGCCGCCTGTTTCCGCACCGTCACGTGGGGCAAGTTCCGTTGCAAGAAGACCGGCAAATGCTTCTGTTACGCGAATACGCACCTCGATCACGTCGGCACGATCGCGCGTAAAGAGGGCGCCAAGCTGATCATTCGCCGTATGAACAAAATCGCCGACGGAACCGCGCCGTTCTTTGTTTCCGGCGACTTCAACGTCTCGGAAAAACAGGACGCGTATCTTTCGATTACGGCGGGCGTCGACGGTATTCCCGGCTTGCGCGATTCGAACAAAATTGCGGAAGAACGCGAAATCGCGCAGGAATACACGTACCACGGTTGGGGGAAAGTTAAGCCCGAACAAGGCTCGATTATCGACTTTATTTTTGTCAACGACAAAGCCGACGTTAAAAAGTTCAAGATCAATCCCGTCAAACATTCGAACGGACGTTTCGCCAGCGACCACGTTTCGATCGTCGCGACGTTGCTTTTGAAGTGAGCTTTTCTATTAATCGATTTTAACGAACACGCGACGTCGAATTCTTTTCCGATCCGTCGGAAGGGCTCGACGTCCTTTTTTTCACGCGTTTAACGTAATAAGGCGGTTTTATGTCTGTTTATAAAAGAACTTGCGGCTTGACCTTGCTTGTCGTTCTGTTGTCGCTCTGTTGTTTTCATACGTCGAACGTCGGCGCCGAGGAGCCCTTCGACGAGTCGACGCTCTTTCCGAAGAACGCGACGATTTTGTTTCAAGGGGATTCCATAACCGACGGGAATCGTGGGCGGAGCCTTGATCCGAACCATATTTTAGGGCACGGGTACGCTTTTCTTCTCGCTTCCGCGCTTGGCGGACGCAATCCAGAAATGAACTGGTCTTTCCTCAATCGCGGCGTCAGCGGCGACAACGTGCTTCAAATGCGCAAACGGTGGGATCAGGATACGATCGCGATTAAACCCGACGTTCTGAGCGTTATGATCGGAGTCAACGATTTTTGGCGTTGCGAGTCGGCGCAAGAGTATCGGGACGCGTTCGACGAACTGTTGAGCTACACGAAAGAGAAGTTGCCCGAAACGAAATTGATTATTATCGAACCTTTTACGACGTTGGACTCGCCGACTAGAAAAAAGGAGGAAATGAAGGAATATCGACGTTTCGCGCGAGAACTTGCCGAAAAATACGGCGCGATCTTTGTGCCGACGCAGGATATGTTCGATTCTTACGTCGCGAAACAACCAAGCGACAAATACTGGATTTGGGACGGCGTTCACCCGACGTACAACGGACATTGGCTGTTGTATGAAGCATGGCTGAAAGCCGTTAAAGAGGCGACGAAATAGTCCGGGAATTTCGGTTCGCAAAACGTCGTTCTCAAAAAAAACGGCGAAGCGGTCCTCCCGCGTCGTAAGACGCGGGCGCGACAAGCCGCCGGTTATATACCGGCGGAAAAGCGCGGCGCCGCTACGGTTCTAAGCGGCGACGAAAATATTTTAACAAGTAAAGCCTCGACGGAATTGAAAATCACCCGGCCGACCGCTCCAAACGTTTCCGCTCCTATGTAACGAGCGCCTGGCCCGCCCGCCTATCGGCGGGGTTTCGCTCCAAACCCTATTCAAAAAAACGGCGAAGCGTCCCCCCCGCGTCGTAAGACGCGGGCGCGACAAGCCGCCGG
>JAZUGM010000122.1:0-6464 GCA_045641205.1 Thermoguttaceae bacterium | reverse complement strand
CCGTAATAACCGGGATCGGTTTCCGTACTCCAGTCGTCGTAGTCGGGCGCTCGTCCGTCGTGTTTCTCGCCGTTCGAAAGCGCGTGTCCGATCCCGATCAAAAAGACGGCGCCGTATTTTCGCGCGATTTCGTTCTCACGTTCCTTAGGCGACAAGTTCGGATATTCGTTTAACAGGTCTTCCGCTTGAACAAACGTGATTTTTTCGGGCAAGATAGGTCTAATATGCGGATATTCGCAATAAACGCTATGTTCGACGTCTTTTAACGATTCGAAAATACCTTCTACGACGTCGCAAAGATAATCAAGATTGCGGTCTTCCGGCTCGATCGTTCGTTCCCAGTCCCATTGGTCGACGTACAACGAATGAATATTGTCCAATTCTTCGTCGGCTCGAATCGCGTTCATATCGGTATAAATACCGTACCCGGCGGGAATTTGATACGCCGCCAACTTCATACGCTTCCATTTCGCCAGCGAATGGACGACTTCGGCGCGTCGGTCGTCGAGCGATTTGACGGGAAACGAGACGGCGCGTTCGTAACCGTTAAGATCGTCGTTCACGCCCGTGCCGGAAAGAACAAATAAAGGAGCCGTAACGCGACGCAAATTCAATTCGGTCGTGATACTCGCTTGAAACTCCTCTTTAATGAAGAAAATCGCCTGTTCCATCAGCTCGGGAACAAGTTTTGCGACATATCCGGACGGGAAAATAAGGGACGACATCGACGCTACTCCGATCGTTAAATCAGCGCGACAATTTCCAACGATCGCCAACACGCGAAATACGGTCTACAAGCGAACTCGTCGCAAAAACGGCGCTTCAAAGCAAACATTTTAGTTTTTATGCGCGCCGCGTCAAGAGGGCGCGTCGGTCGGCGTCAAAAGACTCGCGCCAAGTCGAAAAAAAAGCGGCGTCCGTCAAGCGAAACGCCGCTTTTTTTCAAAAGTTTCTCGCGTTAAAAGACAAACGTCACGCCAAGTCGCGATCTTCGAAGAGCGTCAACGACAACAACATCGCGACGCCCGCAAAGAGAAGCGAATACAAACCCGAGACGCCAATATAACTCCAATCGACCGAACGATTCATCGCGATCGCCGTTTCCATATTGAAATGGTCTAATATTGGCAAGAATGCGCAGACTAAGTTGGCGAAAAATCCGATAATCGGCATTTCCGCAACGGCGCTGGAGGCGACGATCATCGGCACGATATGCCCGAGAACGTAGATCGTTAGACAGATCGTTAAGTTCGGCAACAAGGGCAAGCGGGTCGAAATCGCGATCGCGATCGCCGTTAGCACGATCGTTTCGAAGAACGCCAACACAAGACCGGGCGCGACGCCTTGGACGTATTGAGCGCACTCGATCGCCGTCGGCAGTTCCTTTGCGGATTCGCGCGCATCGTAGACGAGCTTGTAAGAAACCGTGTTCAGGAAGAAAATTCCGAGGATTAGGAAGAGCGCCGTAACCGCGATCATAACGCCGAGATATTTTCCGAACACGAAACTGCGTCGTCCGACCGGCTTCGCCAAAATCATCAACGCGGTTTTTCCTTCGATTTCGTCGGCGATCGAAACGCTCGCAGTCCAGATCGCCAAGAAGACGCACGCCAGCTTAACGAGCGTCAAGCCCTGCGAACCGACGATTTTGACGTCTTCGCCGAGCGTATGATACGGTAGAAAAGGGAAGATAAAGAGTCCAAAAAGCCCTACCAGAGTCAAGATAAGAAAGAGCGGTTGCATCAACGTTTCCTTGGCGGTGACCCAAGCGATCGCCCCGCTCTTCGGAATGATGAAACGCATCGCCCAAACCAAGACGATAAAGGCGACCACGACGCCCAAAGCGTACGAATCGAACGTCGAAGCGGCTTTCAGCCAAGCGGGAACGCCAAACACGGGCGCGTCGGCAGTTGAAGCGACCAATGAAACAAGTAAATTATCCGTCATTATCAATAAGCCCCTTGCGAACGCTTGTCTCTACGCGTCGCTTTTGAGTCTTTTCAATGTTGAGACCGTTTTCAAGGGTTTCGCAACGCGTCGCGGCGACGCGCAAGAATCCTGCCCCTATTCTAACCCAATTTTACCATTTTGGCAAGAACCGATTTCAAACTCGTCTTGTAAAAGAATAAAAAACTTTTATACTTAACGACGATTATGAGGCGATTCGTCAAAATCGTGAAGCTCCAGTTTTTCGCTAAACGTTTAAACGCTCGTCTCGTTTCGTTTTTTACGTTTTTTTTCAACTTCCCTTTGATTTACGATGAAACGTCCGCAGGTTGCAACGATTCGTAGCGTCGTAGACGGAACCGATAAAAGCGCGTTCGCTTGCGTTTGTCGGTTTCTTTTGTCTTTCGTTTCCGTTCCTTATTCTCTCGTCGTCAGGTTGCGCGGTCGACTTTTCGATTTAGGCGTTTTGGAAACAACTCGAGCGGCGCGTCCCGTCGTTTCGATCGGCAATTTGACGCTTGGCGGCGTCGGAAAAACGCCTTTCGTCGGTTGGCTGACGGACGTTTTGGAACGCGCAAATCATACGCCCGGCTTGATTAGTCGCGGGTATAAAAACAAGGAGCAGTCGGCGGCGTTTTCGTCGTCCGAAACGATCGGCGCCGCAGATTCTTTTGCTCGCTATGAAATTTTTAACGACGAAGCGCGCGAGCTTGCTTTGCGTTTTCCGTCGACGCCCCATTTTCTCGGCGCCAAGCGCGTTGAAGCCGCCGAAGCGCTTCTGACGAAACGCCCCGACGTCGACGCGATATTACTTGACGACGCCTTTCAACATCGCCGCATTGCGCGCGATTTAAACGTCGTCTTGCTCGACGCGCTCAATCCATTCGGGGGCGGTCGCGTCTTTCCCGCCGGTTATCTTCGCGAGCCGATTTCCGGGCTGAAGCGCGCCGACGTCGTTTTGCTCAATCGCGCCGATCTTGTCGACGAAACAGCGCGCGTCAAAATACGATCGCGCGTCGCTAAAATCGTTCCGCGCGCGCTCTGGGGCGAAATCGCGCAACGACCGCGCGACGTCTTTAGGCGGCGCAGGGACGCGCAAATCGAACGAATCGACGTCGAAAAATGGCGCGAATCGACGCGCGGACGACGGTTCGTCGCGTTTTGCGGACTTGGCGCGCCCGCAGGATTCAAGGCGACGCTCGAACGCGAAGGTCTTGACGTAGCGTCTTTTCTTGCTTTTCCCGATCATTACGTCTACGTTCAAGACGATTTTCGACGTTTGCGCGAGGAGGCGTCGCGAGTCGGCGCCGACGCGTTCGTAACGACGACTAAAGATTTTGTCAAATTAGAACAATTTGTCGACGACGCCGCGCCCGCGTACGCGTTAGGAATCGGCGTTGAATTTCTTTCGGGCGAGGCGGATTTTCGCCGCGCGCTGTTCCAAATATTTGCCAAACAGTAAAATAATTCGTTTCTATCGTGTTTTGCGATTTTTTACGGCAACTTTCCTTTCAGTAAGGCAATATTATGAAGTACAAATCGTTGAGTTTTCTCGCGTCGTCTTTGCTCGGCGCGCTCTGCGTTTGCGTCGCGTTTGACGGCGCGTTAGACGGCGCGTTAGACGTCTCCGCGCAAGAATTTAACCCGACGGGCTGGGGCAAATGCGCGCCGACGCCCGCCGTCGTCAATCCTGCAGTCGTTTCGCCCTTGCAAAAGCTTGTTTCGCTTAAAGGCGCTTGGGATTTTAAAACGGACGAAAACGGCTGGGGAACGTTGACCGCCGTAAGAACGTTCGGAGGAATTCCCGAAGATTTTTGGGACGACGCGCGAAGCCTTAACGTGCCAGGCTGTTGGGAAGCGCAAGGCGTCGGAACGCCCGGAATAAGCGAAACTTGGGACTGCAAATGGGACTGCAATCCGCGCCCGCTCGAACATATTTACACGGGCGTCGCGATTTATCACAAGAAAGTCGAAATTCCGCAGGATTGGAAAGATTCGCGCGTTTGGCTGAAAGTCGGCGGCGTCCGTACTGAAGCTAAATTTATCGTCAATTCTAATTCGGTCGGAACGATCAATAATTATTGCGGAACTTATAAATTCGACGTTACCGATTTTGTAACGCCGGGCGAAGAAGCCGAACTTATCGCGTTTGTTCGCAACGATATTCCGAGTCGAAAAGGGCAGATGTGCGACTATCACAAATTCGGCGGTTTCTATCGCGACGTCGAATTGGAAGCGACGCCCCAAACTTGGATCGACGACGTTTGGGTTCAAGGTCAAATCTCCGAGTCGGGCAAGGATTTCGGCGTCAAATCGTCGTCTAAGCCGACCAGAACCGCGCGCGTTCATACGACGATTAAAACCGCGCAAGAAAATGAATCGGTCGAGCTTGACGTAACGATCAAATCGGTCGACGGCGAAACGTTGGCGTCAAAAACGGTAAAAGTCGAGCCGACGAACGGGCAAGAAGCGGAGCTGGTCGTCGACGTGCCCGTTGAAAACGTCGCGTTATGGACGCCCGAGAATCCGAATTTGTATCTTGCCGACGTCCAAATTGCCAATAAAAGCGACGGAACGAAACACGGCTGGATCGAGCGTTTTGGATTCCGCAAATTTGAAAAGATCGGCAAACGTTTCTTCTTTAACGGCGTTCCTTTTTTCATTCGCGGTTACGGCGAAACGTTTATTTATCCTGAAACGCTTGTTTCGCCCGCTGATCGCGACGTTCACCGTAAAAATTTTGCGATTATCAAAGAGGCGGGCTTTAACGAAACGCGCATGCACACGCACTGCGAATTGCCCGAATATTTTGAAGCGGCCGACGAGGCGGGCGTGTTGATTCAGCCGGAACTTCCTTACTATTCGAGCGTTCCGTGCGAAGGGTTCGATTTCGATCCGATGCTGGATTTGCAGGAACTTTACCGACATTATCGACGTTATACGTCCTTTATGATCTATTGTATGGGCAACGAGGGGGGATTCGACGAAGAAACGAATCAAAAGCTCTATCGTTGGGTCAAAGAAAACGATCCTGATCGCGTTTGCCAACTGCAAGACGGAGGAGCCAACTCGCCCGAAAATTCCGATTTCTTGACTCGTCCGATTTCGCCGTGGGAACCGGGCGCCTTCGACGACGAGCCTTATCCTTTCGTTGCGCACGAATATCTCAATTTGACGGTCAAGCTCGACCCGCGTTTGGAGCCGTTCTTTACCGGCGCGATTCCGCCGCTCGTTTCAATTAAAGAATACGAAGAGCGACTCGAAGAACTCGGCTTGACGCGAGAATGGGGCGACGCCTGTATTCGCGCGGCGGGTAGATTGCAAGCGTATTTGCAAAAAGAAGGCTTGGAATCCGCGAGACGCGATCCCGAATGCGACGGATATTGCTTCTGGAATTTCATCGATCAGATGGTTATTCAGAACGGCGTTTACACCTCGCAAGGGTATATGAACGCGTTTTATCAAGTGAAAGACGGCGGCATTACGCCAAAAGAATTTGCGAAGTTCAATTCGCCCGTCGCGATTCTGCCCTTGTTCGATTCGGTCGGCGATATTTTTGTCGCCGGTCAAACGGTTTCGTTGAACGTTATGATCGCCAATTTCGGATTTGAACCGCTCGAATCGGGCAAACTTGAATGGCGCCTTGAGCCGGTCGGCGCCGAAGACTTGGCGGTCGAAGGCGAGGCGCCCTTTGAACGCTTCGAAATTGGAGACGCGCGCGTCGCCGCGACCGTCGACGTTACGATCCCCAATCTGCAAAAAGCGGCGGAATTGAAGCTGACCGTTAAAATAGCCGGAACGGAAATTGAGAACGACGAGACCGTCTGGGGGTTCCCAAAACGCGAGACGCCCTCTTTGGCGAATTGCCTTGTCGCGCCGGAATTCTTCGAATGGTTTAACGAACGATACGAAGACGTCGAAGCGTATGATCCGAACGGAACGCAAGACGCAAATAAAACGCTGATCGTTTCTTTCGGCACGGAAAGTTACGAGCAGGGCGTCAAAGAAGGACGTAAAATTTTGGCGATTCGACCGACCGACGGAAACAACAATTTCTCGCTCGGCTGGTGGTCTTTTGGCGCGCAACTCGGAACGGCGTTTGCCGATTCGCCCGCTTTCGGCGATTTCCCGCACAAAAACGCGATGGTTCCGTCCTTGTGGTATCGTATGATTAAAGACGATCCTATGCCCGTCTCGGATGTCGTCGGGGAATATAAGCCGCTCGCGTTGGGTGAATTGCTCCACGACTATGCAATTTACGTCGGCGAAAAAGAGGAAAACGGCGCTAAGATTCTCGCCGTCTTCGGACTGGACGTTATGCAAGATTCGCCCGAAGCGTCGGCTTTGCTCGACGGATTTATTCAGTACGTCTCAAAGTATTGAGATCGACGGAAATCCGCGAGTTTGACGACGTACGCGGAAGGCGTCGAAGGTTCTTGCGGTGTTTTGAATTTGTCGTTTAGCGAATCGATGGCGCCAAACGGCGAATTAGGTCGGCGATTTGGCCGCCTTTGTTA